>NZ_PSZN01000008.1:0-100396 GCF_002964965.1 Apibacter adventoris | reverse complement strand
TATTTTTTTTGAACTAAATGTACTGGAGTCTATTCTTAAATGAAAGTAAAATATTATGTGCAAAATTTTAGTTCTAAATAAAATAGAAATTATGACAAAAATAGTTATATATAAATAAATATATATTTCATAATTTATATTTGAGTGATATAATATAGAATAAGCAGTGGATATAATTGTTGGTATAACATTACAGATGCCAAAATATAGAAATAAGGAAAATTGAAATCCCATTATTATAGGAACGAAAATCTCCCATAAATTAAATGATAAATCCATTGGATATTTAATTATTCTATATATTTTACTAAAAATCTTGTTATTATATTTGTAGTTTATTTCTTCTAATATTAAAAAAATAATGAAGTAAGAAAAGTAAAATATAGCAGTATAAATAATTATATTCAATAATTTATTTTCTGGTATTATACTCAATAAAAAAATAATTAAAAATAAAGGTAAATTTATAATAAACAATAAGATTAAAATAAATATATATTTTTTTTTTAACATATCTAAACCCTTGATTAGATGCATTACAAATTTATTTATATTATCTGAATGAATAAAAAATAATTGCAGATTAAGCATAGTTTTATGATTTACAAATAAGATTTGGATGATAAATATTATGTTAAATAGAAAAGAGAAAAAAATTATTGAGAAAAGTAAAGAAGTTTTTAATATTCTTTTGTCTTGAAACAAAAGAAACAAAAATTCAAGAAAAATAAAAACTCGCTATCGCTCAAACATTTATTTTTCATCATGTTTACAAATACTCAAAGCCATTAAAACATAAAAATATACAAATGGTAAATTTATATGAAAATGTGTAAATATTGCCTTAATTTTGAAATGAATTATTTTCCTATAATTTATATTATGTTAAATAGAATAATTCAAACATTACATCCCTGTATAATTTCGCAAATGCAGTTACTTTTTTGGAGTTAATAGATTAAATGGAAATGTAACCGTAATTTTAAGATCATGTTCGTCTTGGAAAATATTTGCATATCCTCCTGACCAAGTTTTATGTTTAGAATTATTATTATAGCTGGTATAATGTAACTGAAATAATGTTCCTTTAAAATATCCTTTGGATACCGAGTAACTAAAATCTAAATTCCATGATCTTTCCCATATTTTCTGACTTTGATCATATATAGGATCACTACTAGGTTTTGCATCCCATCCATAAGCATAGGAAGTGGCAATTACAAATCCTTTCAGAAATGCAGCTATATCTTTTAATTGATAACTGATTTCGGCAAAAATAGCTTTTTCATCACGTGCATTAAAATCTGATCGTGAATTCCAAGAAATATCTAATCTGCCTTGTGTTGAGGCATAAGCAGAAGTCATTCTTTGTAAGAAATATCCCTGTTTACCGTTTGCTTTAACAGCCGTTCCTTCTAATCTTATACCCACTGGTCCTATGGGATAATTGAAAGTTATTCCTTGTAAGAAAGCAAGTCCGTCATAAACTTTAATTCCGGAATTTCCCTGATTTTGAGAGCCATAGAATTGATAGCTCATACTAAGTGGTGAGTTAAAAAGATTAATTTTATATGAAATTTTACTGAAATATTGGTTTAAATAATGTTCACTTTGTCCAAATGCAGCTTCTAATACCAAGTTATTTTTCATATCATATTTTAAGCCTAAAGAATGTAAGTAATGTACTCTTTTTGAATCTGGCCCCATTCTATAAAACTTATCCAATTTTCTATACCAAGGAGTTTTATAACGGTCTGTCCACATATAGGATGCCGATAATATTCCGGATTTACCAAAATCTAATACAGTACCCACTTCAATTCCTTCGTATGTACCAGGGAGCATACTCCAATGAGTAGCTAATAAAGTTTGCCCCGAAGGTTGTAAGTAACCTATTTTGGCCCAAAGATAGTTTTTAAATTTAAAATCCATCAAGGCTTTATAAAAACTAAATCCTCCTGTATCATCATCCCAGGTTTCTCTCCATCTTGATTTATGTTTACTGAAAGCCATTTCACTGGGGTGATTATTTCCTCGGCTATTGGGTTGCCAAATACCATATCCTCCTAATTCGAGAGAAAACATTTGGGCTATATATGCCGATTTAAAATTTAATTCTGCAAAAAAAGTGGTTTGTATAATGTCGTTTACATATTGTTGGGTAATTCTGTTTTTGCGTTCCCGATTCCGATCCCAGAAATATAAAGTACCCCCTAAAGTTGATTTTTTAAAAAAATTTTTAATACACGTAGATTTTTTTGCAGTGTCTTCTGAAGATAAATTTAAAGATAAAGAGTCCGGAGGTAAATTTTGAGATTGTTTTAATTTTGTACTATCGGGTTCATTTTTTAACTGATCAATTAAAAAATTACCTGATAATTTTTTGAAAGATTGGTTCGTTTTGGCTGAATAAAAAATAGAAAATAATAAAATGAATATTAAACTTAGTTTTTTTCTCATATTTTATGCGATTATTTTTATATAATATTAATTTCATTTTATTTATTTCTACATTAAATAATTTAATATATAAATAATTAAAATAATAATATGTTGCTATTATATCTTTTTGGTATAAATTTAGTAAAAATAATATTAGTTCATATTATTATTATTATTATTTCTTTTTAATTAAAAATTGCTTGGAGATTTAAAAGAACAAGATGATTAGATGAGATTACTGAAAAAATGAACTTTATTCCCCTATCCTACACCTAGTTAACTAATAAATAAATATAGATTTATTTTTTAAGATATTACTTATTCATAATTTTGGCAATTATCTTAAGAAATAGTTTTATAAATTATTATATTTATAAAAGTTCATCCATTCTCTTTTCTTATAAATTATTTATTTTTTACTAATGAAGAAGCTCCTAAAACGCTTATATTTTTTATTTCAGATAATTGAATAACTAATTTTTCAATATTTTTAGGAAATAAAAAATTTTTTAAGTATCTATTCATTGCCGGAGAAAATAACTTAAATGATTTGGATACACTTCCTCCAAAAATAATTATTTGAGGATCATAGGTAAATAATACAAATGATAGTAAAGCTCCTACATGCTTTCCAAAATCATCCCAAATGTTTAAGGCTTCTTTATCATTATTTTGAGCTTTGTTAAATAGCTCAAGGCTGGTAGTATTTTTATGAAAACGTTTAAAATAATGACTACTGCAGTATCCTTCATATGTAGAATCTAAATATGGTACACAGCCTATTTCTCCCGCACATGTATTAGCCCCCATATATAGTTCATTATTTAAAATAAGTCCTGCGCCTAAACCAGTTCCCATTGCTATACAAACACTATTACTGTAAGATTTAGCCATTCCATAATATTTATGTCCCAGAGCAAAACAATTGGCATCGTTATTTATATAGGTGGGTAATGAGAATTCTTTTTCTAATTTTTCTTTAAGATGAACTTCTTTCCAAGAAGGTATATTATTTAAATTATAAACGATTCCTTTCTCAATATCTACTGCAGAAGGTACTCCTATTCCTATGCCAACCACCTCAGGAGTAATAATTTCTTTAATCATACTTTTAATATGATCAATTACTACGTTTTCAGGTTGATCGGCTTTGCAAGGTTCTTTTAAAATCTTAAGTATTCCTGTTTCGTCAACTAAAGCAACACGCACATTTGTACCACCAATATCTATTCCTATTTTTACAGAATTGTTCATAAGTTAATTAATTATTAATAAATATTTATATATAAAAACAGCTATAAATATAAATCAGATACTTTAAAACCACACAAATTTATAAATAAAACTTATAATTTCTATGAAATATAAATATTTATCATAAAAAATTATATAATTGTATTATTGTAATATGTAAATACCAAAAATAAAATAAATTTATAATATTGGGTTTCAATATTAAATACTAATTTTTATTGAATTTTTTTTAATGAAAATATTAAATAAAATAATAAAGATAATACTTGTAGTGTTAAATATAAATTATAAATACACTACAAGTATATTTAATAAGTTTAAAGAGAAAGTTTTTTTCTTATATTTTTAGGAAGTGCTTTTTTATTGACTAATAAAGCGGTAGTTTTATATTGAACATAGGGTTTAGTGACATATAAATATCCTTGAAAATCATTAGATATTCCCCAAGAATTTTTTACAATATAATATTCTTTTCCAGTTTGATCTTTAGCTAAACCCACAATATGCATTCCGTGATCATCAGTAGTCGTTAAGTTATTTAATGCATCTTGACGCATTTGTTCTGTAATTTTTTTATCTGCTTTTGGTTCTGTAAATAATTGGGCTTTTTGTTCTGCTGTTAAATTATAAAGATCCAGATCGGGTACATAAGCTATTCCGTTTTTCCAACTAAAATAAGGTTCGCTGACATCTGTAGCCCAACCTACGGTATATCCATTTTTTAAAGCATTATCTATTACTTCGGTTAGTTCTGCCATTGGTATATTATAAGATGAATCTGAACTCCAATTATCAGGAATAGGAACAACAAACGGTTGATAATATGGATAATCTTTATAAGAAGATATCTCTATATAATCTGTGGGATCTAATTTTACTATTTCTTTGGCAAAGGTTTCTGGCGTGTAAGTTTTATTTTCATACACAAAAGTTTTAGGAACCTCTCCTAAATATTTATCTAAGATTTGTGAAAACTTTATATGCCAATTTAAGTCTATTGGAGCTTTTTGCGAATTTATATTTTCCAGATATGATTTTAATTCGTCCTGCATCATATTAAAATTATTACGATCTGCTCCGTTTATTAACCCTGTATAGGCTTCTTGAGGTACAATACCATATTTTTTATAGATATTTATAACATCATGAAGTTCTCCCCCATCTCCATAGTTAACATAGCCCCCCATTAGGATATATTTTTTTGCTTTATCTTCATAGGTTTTACGAGCTGTATATATTTCTGCTATATCTATGGCTTTTTTGTGTTTTTTATACACTTCGGATTCTATAAATGAATTTCCTGAATAGCTCCAACAAGTACCGGAAGAGCCCTGATTTTTTATAGATGTGTTATCTAATTGCTTAATTACCGTAAATTGAAAGTTAGTTTTTTCTGATTTATTATCTTTTATTTTGTTAATTAAATCATCTTGAGCAAAAATTCCTGAGGTTATACAACATAACATTATGGCTGATAAAACAATTCTTTTCATGAGTCTCTTAATTTATTTATTTACATCTTTCTTCTTTTTCTTTGTTCTATAATAATCATACACAAAATATCCTCCTAACAAGATTATAAAATAAGGTAAGTAATTTGTCTTTTTTTCTAAAGGAATATCTGTATTAGGAATTTTAAACATTCGATCCCATCTTATTTTAAATTTTGCTGGATGACCAAATTGATCATTTTCAAAAAGCCCTTGAATACTAAGCCATGTAAAAATTGGTGTTCCTATAATGTGATCTTCAGGTACATATCCAAAATATCTGCTGTCTAAGGAATTATCTCTATTATCCCCCATCATCCAATAATAATTTTGTTGAATCGTATAGGTATTGGTTTTTCTTCCATTAATATAAAAAAGACCATTTTCTTCTTTTAATTCATTGTGCTCATAGTTTTTTATAATCCTTCTATATTGATCGATGTTGTTTTTAGTAAGTGTTATAATATCTCCTTTTTTAGGTATGAGTAAAGGTCCGTATTGCGATCCATTCCAACCTGAGTGTAAAGGAAATATTGAGTTAGTTGTATCTATTTTTGTTTTATTGATATCTTTATAAAAAATGCCATCTTCTCCTTTTTTCTGATAAACTATTGAAATAGAATCAACAGTATCTAATCCTTTTAACTTTTCTGCATTTGTATTTGTTAAGCCTCTGAAAAAATATATCTTTTTTCCTGTTTCATCTTGTATTTCCTGATAGTTTGCATATCCTAAAATCTCTTCTATTTTTCTAGAGCTAATTCCTGCTTCAGTGGCGTATATATAATAATTCCTCTGTTGTTCTTCGTCTTTTTTAATTAACTCCGGTTTTCCATTAATAAAAAGATTATCATTTATTAATTGTATTTTATCACCTGGTAAGCCTACACATCGTTTTACGTAAGGATCTTTTCTATCTATAGCTGTGTGAAGAGAGTCTGTAGGATAATTAAATACAACAATATCATAGCGTTTTACCTCTGTCCATCCTGGTATTCTCATATAGGGTAATCGAATTTGATCTACATACGAATTTATTTGTTTTTGAGGTTGTTGGTTGTCTCCTAAAGGAATTTTATTTTGTAAAAAAGGTAACGCTACCGGTGTCATAGGAATACGTATTCCATAATTCATTTTACTTACAAATAGAAAATCTCCTACCAATAAAGTTCTCTCCATAGATGCTGTAGGAATAGTAAAAGGTTGTAAAATAAAAGAATGAATAATTGTGGCAAATATTACAGCAAATAAAATAGCTGATATAAAAGTTTCTTTTCTTTCTTGTTTTCCTGTATACTGTGTTTGAGGTGAATAGTTTAGGTATGCTAAAAATATAAATGAAAGAAATATGACTAATAGTGCATCGATCAAAGATCTATGATTAAAATGACGAATAAAATCTACCAATATTATTATTCCCATTATCGGACCAACGATAGGAATAAATATAATAAGTATCCACCACCAAGGTCTGTGGATTATTTTTAATGTAATTAAGATATTATAAAAAGGAATTAAAGATTCCCAAGGTTTTCTTCCTGCTTTTCTAAATAATTTCCAAGTGGTAATAAAATATAATATATTTGAAACTATTGCAAACAGTAAATAATATTGTAATATATGCATTTGAAGTTCTTTCTTTAATTATTTTAATAGGTAATAATAATATCTTGATTGTTACATAATTTATTTAAAACCTAATACATCTTTCATCGTGAACACCCCTTTTTTACCAATTAACCACTGCGCAGCTATTAATGCACCAGAGGCAAATCCTTTACGAGAATGTGCTATATGTTTTATTTCTATTTTATCTACATCCGAGTCATAAGAAACTTTATGGGTTCCGGGAACATTGGGAACTCGTTTTGCTTCTATTCCTAACTTGTTATTTTCTGTTTTATATGATAATTTCCAACCATCAAATTTATAAATAGGAATTATTTCTTCTGCTAAAGTAATTGCCGTACCACTAGGAGCATCTTTTTTTTCAGTATGATGTATTTCTTCCATATGGATTAAATATTCAGGATATTTTTGCATAATTTCAGCAACTCTTTTATTTATTTCAAAAAATAAGTTTACCCCTAAACTATAATTTGATGCATAAATAAAAGCACCATTTTCTTTTTTACATAATTTTTTTATGTCTTCTAACTTATCTAGCCAGGCTGTGGTACCACAAACCACAGGAATGCCAATTTCAATACATGCTTTAACATTTTCATATGCTGAATTTGGGGTTGAAAATTCAATGGCAACTTCTGCATCTTTAATATTTTCTTTGGTGGGCTTTTCTTCTAATTTAGCTACAATATTATGTCCTTGAGAGATAGCTATTCCTTCAATCTCCTTCCCCATTTTCCCATAACCTACTAATGCTATTTTCATGATAGATATTTTTATTTTTTTATTTTAAAATGTTAAACTGAATGAGAGACCTAATTTTTGATTGGATACTACAGAATTAAGGTCTTCTATAATAACAGGTTTAACAGCTAAGTCTTTATCCTTGTCAAATATAGATAAATGTGCATCTACTGTTGCGTCGACAATGTTTAAAAGATAAGCTAGTGCGGTTAGCACAATAGCATAGTCTCTATTACGCCTTTCAGAATCTTCGGCATTTGCTAAAACTTTAGGGGTCATACCTGAAATTCCTGAAAATTCATGAGGTTGTCCACTTAATTCTGCTAAATAAGCCTTATGATAACGATTATATCTATTATCATAATATTTTATAAATCCAATACCTGTACCTATGACAGCTAAAACAATAGGGGCTTTTATGTATTTTCTGTTGTATAATTGACCCAGACCGGGTAATATAGCAGAGTAAAGCGATGCTTTTAATGGACTTCGTAAATAGTTTTTTGAAATAGTATCAATTTTCCTGTTATTAACCATAACCAATTCATTATAAGCACTTAATGTACTATCTGTTTTACTGTTTTGGGCAGAAAGAGAATAATTGATAAAGATTGTGAAGATAATGAGTACTAATTTTTTTATCATTCTAATAATTTCTGAATTCTTTCAAACTCTTCCGAGGATTCAAAATTAAGAATTATTTTTCCTTTTCCCTTACCATTTGTTTTAATTTCTACTGCTGTTTCAAAATAATCTTCAAAACTTTTTAATCCTTTTTTTATATAGTTAGGAAGTTCTCTTTCTTTTTTTTCCTTTTTTTCTTTTGGATTTTTAATAGTACGAATAATTTCTTCTGTTTGTCTTACAGATAATTTTTCTTTTATAATTTTTTCGTAAATTGCTAATTGTTGTTGGGAATCTTCTAAAGAAATAAGTGCTCTCCCGTGCCCCATAGTAATTATATTATCTCGAATACCAGTTTGAATAATGGGAGATAGTTTTAATAATCGTAGATAGTTAGTAATAGTACTACGGTCTTTTCCTACTCTATTACTTAAATTTTCTTGAGTTATATGAATTTCTTCAATTAATTTTTCAAAAGATAAAGCAATCTCAATAGGGTCTAAATCTCTTCTTTGAATATTTTCAACCAGAGCCATTTCCAATAATTCCTGATCATTAGCTAACCGTACAAAAGCAGGCAATTTTTTTAATCCTGCAAGTTTAGAAGCTCTAAATCTTCTTTCTCCAGAAATGAGGTCATATTTTTCACCGTTTTTTCTTACAGTTATGGGTTGTATTAACCCTAACTGCTTAATTGAAACAGAAAGTTCTTCAAGAGCTTTTGAATCAAAATTTGTTCTGGGCTGATTGGGATTAGTAATAATATCATCTAAAGAGATTTCAATAATATTTCCTACCAATTCTTCTGCTCCTTTTTCTTGGGCAGAATTAATATTTTTGGAACTTTCACTTAATATTGCTGAAAGTCCTCTTCCCATTGCTCGTTTTTTATCTAAAGCCATAATTTATTTAACTGATACTTTATTCTTTTTTAATACTTCTTCCGCTAATAAAATATAATTTATTGCTCCTTTACTTTCTGCATCATATTTTAAAATAGACTCTCCAAAGCTTGGAGCTTCGCTTAACCTGATGTTTCTTTGTATCAAAGTATCAAAAACCATATCCGGAAAATGAGTCCGCACCTCTTCTACCACCTGGTTAGATAACCTTAATCTTGAATCATACATAGTAAGCAATAACCCTTCAATGGATAAATTAGGATTATGGAGTTTTTGTACACTTTGTATAGTATTAAGTAATTTACCTAAACCTTCAAGAGCAAAATATTCGCATTGGATAGGGATAATAACTGAATCGGCAGCTGTAAGTGCATTTAAAGTAATTAAACCTAAAGAAGGAGCACAGTCTATAATAATAAAATCATACTCATCTTTAATTTCTGCCAATGCTTTTTTTAGCATTTGTTCTCTTTCATCTTTATCTACTAATTCAATTTCAGCAGCTACCAAATCAATATGTGCAGGAATAAGGCTTACGTTAGGGGACGTAGTAGGTTGAATGGTCTCTTTAGCTATTTTACTATGTTCTAAAACCTCATAAGTACCGGCTTCAATATTTTCTATGTCAACCCCTAAACCAGAACTTGCATTGGCTTGAGGATCTGCATCAATTATTAATACCTTTTTCTCTAATACACCAATGGCTGCAGCTAAGTTTACTGCTGTAGTAGTTTTTCCTACTCCCCCTTTTTGATTAGCAATTGCAATAATTTTTCCCATTAATACCTAAAATTTCAAGTTGTAAAAATACGATTTAAATATTTTATATGGATAAAAAATTATTAACAAAGGTAGATTAAGACATTTATAAGCTTCTATTTTTATTACATTTGAACAAATTTATTTTCTGTATGAATATTACTGTTCTATTAAGTATTATTTTTATCTATTTTTTTATTCTTTTAGGAGTAGCATTTTACACATCTAAAAACTCTGATAATCAATCTTTTTTTATAGGCAACAGAAAAAGTAAATGGTGGTTAGTTGCTTTTGGAATGATAGGCACAAGTCTAAGTGGTGTAACATTTATCTCTGTCCCGGGAACTGTTGGAGCTACAGGTGGTTCTTATCTTTTTGGAGGATTTGAATATTTTCAGTTTATAATTGGAAATTTTATTGGCTATTTTATTATAGCTTTTTTATTACTTCCTCTGTATTATAAAATGAATTTAACTTCTATTTATACCTATTTAAATAAAAGATTTAATACTGAAGCTCATAAAACAGGTTCTACATTTTTTATAATTTCCAGAGCAATCGGAGCCACAGCAAGATTATATCTTGTTATTAATGTATTGGATATATTTCTATTAAATAAGTTAGGTGTTCCTTTCTGGTTAACAACCCTAGTTATACTACTGATGATTTTGCTATATACTTTTGAAGGTGGAGTAAAAACTATAGTATTTACAGATACGTTGCAAACCTCATTTATGCTTATTAGTATGATAGCTTGCATCTTATTCATCATGAAAAATTTAAATTTAAATATAAGAGAATCCATTGATACTTTAAATATAAATGGGTATTTACATATCTTTAATTGTGACCCACACTCAAAAACTTTCTTTTTGAAACATATCTTGGGTGGAATGTTTATTACTATTGCTATGACCGGATTAGATCAAGAAATGATGCAAAAAAATATTTCGGTTAAAAATCTTAAAGATAGTAAAAAAAATATGCTGACTTTTGCGACAATTTTAATTCTGGTTAATTTGTTATTTTTATTTATGGGTGGACTTTTGTATTTATATGCAATAAATCATGGTGCCGAATATCAATCTGTGTCTCATATGATAAATCACAGTCAAATAACACAAAATATATTTGGATTTAAAGATACTTCGGGAAAAATACAAAATATCATGGGAGATAATTTATTCCCTACTTTATCTTTAGCTGGTTATTTCCCACAGTATTTGGCTATTATTTTTATTATAGGTTTGGTTTCAGCTTTATTTCCTTCTGCTGATGGGGCTCTTACTTCATTAACATCTTCTTTTTGTGTAGATATTTTAGGACTGCCTCAAAAAAACAATTTAACTGAAAAACAAAAAAAGTCTTTAAGAGTTAAAATACATTTAACATTTACTTTTATTTTTTTAGTTTTAATTTTAATTTTTAAAAAAATAAATAATGATTCGATTGTCTATACCATAATGGATCTGGCTGGATTTACTTATGGACCTCTTTTGGGACTATTTTCTTTTGGCATTTTTACCAAGAGAATTCTCCCTCAAAATGGTAAGATTTTTATAATTTGTATTATCGCTCCTATATTAAGTTATTTATTTAGAATTTTAGTTTTAAAATTAGGTTATGGTATAGGCTTAGAATTGATTATAATTAACAGCGGAATTACATTTTTAGGATTATTATTAATATCAAAAAAATTTGATTTACAATAATTTATTTAATTAACTTAAATAATTACTTTAAATATATTAAAGATTAACATTTATTACTATGTCAGTATTTTTTATTTTTCTTTTGTCTCTAATTAATCCATTATCAGTTTCTAAGGAAGACCCCAAAATAAAAAATGGAGATTTAATCTTTCAAGAATCCTGTTCAGGAGAATTTGGAAATGCTGTTAAAGAAGTTACTTATAGCGCAAAAGGTTATAATTTCACTCATGTAGGCATTGTTTGGATTAATCCCGATAATGATAGTATATATGTAATAGAAGCAACTCATCCGAAAGTATGTATTACTCCTTTGAAAAAATTTTTAATTCCTGATGGCGGAAAATGTAAGCCTACATCAGTTTTAGGGAGAGTTAAAGAAAAATATCATCCATTAATATTACCTGCAATAGAAGAAGCAAAAAAGTTAGTGGGTTATGAATATGACGATGCCTTTGATATCTGTAATAATAAATATTATTGTTCAGAACTGATTTATAATATTTTTTTAAAAGCAAATCATAATACACCTGTATTTGAATTAAATACTATGACATTTAAAAGAAAAGGGACAAATAAATATTTCCAAAATTGGATTGAACACTTTCGTAAATTAAACATTCCTATTCCTGAGGGTGAATTAGGGATAAATCCCGGGGCTATGTCTAAACAAAAAAATGTGATAGATATACTATACGAAATTCCTTAGTTTTAGAAAATTTTTTTTATTTTTTAAACTTTTTTATAATTACTCTGTCAAATAATAAAAGAGAGAAAATATGAAAAAAGTATTAATTATAAGCGTATTAGTTTTATGTTCCGGTTTAGCTTTTTCACAAGATAAAAATAAAGATTCTTTACTTTCTGACTCATCAAAAAATGAATCATTTAAAGAAAATAAAGAAAAGACAAAATGTATGAAAGATAAGATGGTCAAAGAACTTAATCTTAATGAAAACCAAATTAAACAAATTAATGCAATTGATGATAAATATAAAGCTCAAGAAGAATCTTTACGAAAACAAGCTGAGGCGATTAAAGAGCAAAAACATCAATTAAAGGAAAAGAAAAGAACCGAAGTGGAAAAGGTTTTAAACGATGATCAAAAACAAAAGCTAGAAGAAATGAAAAATCAGTTTCATGATAAAAAGAAAAACGATTTTTATAAAAAGAAAAAATAGTTTGTTTTTTTCTCTTTAATTTAAAAA
This sequence comes from Apibacter adventoris, assembly GCF_002964965.1. Lineage (NCBI taxonomy): Bacteria > Pseudomonadati > Bacteroidota > Flavobacteriia > Flavobacteriales > Weeksellaceae > Apibacter > Apibacter adventoris. Next base: position 87,638 of record NZ_PSZN01000008.1, on the reverse strand, counting down.
AGGATCTTTCAATTTTGGAAGATCCTTTTTTAAATTAAATATATATACTTTAAGCAAACTTTTGCATATCAATTAATTTTTTGTACATCCCGTTTTTTTCAATCAATTCTGTATGGTTTCCTTGTTCTATAACTTTACCCTTATCCATTACAATAATCATATCTGCATTAACAATTGTTGATAATCTGTGTGCAATTACTAAAGAAGTCCGGTTAGACATTAAGTTATCTAAAGCTTCTTGTACTAATCTTTCACTTTGAGTGTCCAGAGCTGAAGTAGCTTCATCTAAAATCATTACAGGAGGATTTTTTAAAATAGCCCTAGCAATAGCTATTCTCTGTTTTTGCCCTCCGGAAAGTTTTCCTCCTCCTTCTCCAATAATTGTATTAAAACCTTCAGGAAGCTGTTCTATAAACTCTAATGCATTTGCTACTTTTGCAGCGTTTACAATTTCATCCATAGAAGCATTAGGGTTACTTAATTTTATATTATTAGCTACCGTGTCATTAAATAAAATAGATTCCTGCGTAACCATTCCTAATAATTTTCTATAGCTTTTAATATTTAAGTCTCTAAGATCATGTCCATCCACTAAAATTTCTCCTCCATCAATATCATAAAAACGTGCAAGCAAATTAGCTAGGGTAGTTTTCCCACTACCGCTTTGACCTACAATAGCTATAGTTTTGCCTTTAGGTATATTAATAGTTACATTTTGTAATATGGGATGTCCTTCTTCATACTGAAAATCTATATTTTTAAATTGAAAACCTATTTTCAATTCATTTAAAACTAAAGCATTTTCTGATTCATAAATTTGAATATTACTTTCTAAGGTTTCTATAATTCTATCTGTAGAAGCAGTTCCTTTATGCAAATTGGTTAATGATGTAGATAACGTTTTAGCAGGTTCAAGTAATTGAAAAAACAAAGCTATGTAAATTAAAAAAGATGAAAGATCTAAACCTTTTCCATCTAAAATGAGTGAACCTCCATACCAAGTAATAAAAATCATGGCCACTGAGCCCAAAAATTCAGAAGAAGGCGAGGCTAACTCATATTTTTTCATCATATTAATAGATAATTTCCGTAAATATAAAACACTGGTAATAAACCTGTTTTTCATGGTTTCTTCCGCATTAAATATTTTAATTACTTTTGCTCCATTTAAAGTTTCATCAATTATAGATAATACGTTTCCAGACTCAATAAGTCCTCTGCGTGCATCTTTCTTAAGACTTTTTCCTATAGAAGATATAATCCAAGCCATAAACGGGAGAACTACCAATGCTATTAAAGTTAAAGATGGACTTATTAAAAGTAAAGATACTAATGTAAAAATAATTGAGAATGGAGTACGCCAAAGTTCTAAAATAGCGTTTAATAGATTTCCTTCTACTTCACCTACATCTCCGGATAATCTTATCATAATATCTCCTTTTTTTCTTTCAGTAAAATAAGATACAGGGAGAGAGATGATTTTATTATACATAGCCAAACGAAGGTCTTTAGAAACCCCACTTCTCAATAATACTATAAAATACTGGGCTAAATACCTAAAAATATTTCGTAATAAAAAAAGAATAATAACAGTGAAGCATAGATAAGCTAAGAATTTTTTAGCACCTATATCTATTATATTTTCTTGTAAAAAAAGATAAAATTTATATTTTATTTCTGAAAAAAAACCCTCTGAAGCTTTTTCTTGTACATGTTTTAGGGTTTCTTGTTGTTTTACACTTCCTCCTAACAGCATATCTAAAATAGGCATGATAGATAACACCGAAACAATAGAAAATAAGGAATATAAAACATTGAAAAAAATTCCTAAGAAAAATTCTTTTTTATAAGGATAAGCGAATTGTTTAAGTACCTTTTTTAATGAATTCATACATATTTTATAAGGTTACAAAGATAATACTTTTCCCATTATTAATGAGTAAAGGAAAATAATGATAATTTGACAATTTATTTAAAATCGTAAAATTTGAGAGTTGGAACAATAATATTTTACATTCTAAAATTAATTATTGTTAGCATCAAATCTGGGAATAGGTTGTAAATCTCCAAATTCATATGCCTGCATGAGAATATTTTCTACGTAAGAATCATCTCTTATATTATAAGGATCATAAGGTTCTTTTAAATCTATATCAAAAGCTTTGGCTTTAGTATTCCACCAAAAAGCAGACCAGCCGCTTCTTAATTCTTTTATAATATCAAATACGGTTTTCCCCGTAGCTCTATACATTAACTTTGAAAAAATCTTTCCTTCTGTTTTAGTAAGTGCTTTTAGTTTTTTTTCGTATTCGGCAGAAAGTTGTTTTTGCCTGTTTTGAATATACTTTTTAAAGTGACTATCGTTTTTATTTATCTCTAATGAATCATGAATGTTATTATATTGCTTTACAGCAATTAATAAATAGGGATATAATCTATAAACTTTAGTTTTCAGCCAAAAGTATTGATACTTATCTAAATCATTATTAAATTTAGGAAGACCATATATATTTACATGTTTCAGGTCAACAATAATACTATCTTCATCATTTATAACAAAATCTGCTTCATTTCTAATAATAGAATCAGAATTAAAAAATGTATTTTTCATATTTTTATTATCATTCTCAGGTTCTTGAGCGCTATAATAATAAAATATAAAAAATGACAGCAATATATAGATTTTCTTAGTTTTCATTTATCCTAAAATATCAAAAACTATTCCTAAAATTTTTATATTTGTATAAATTATTGCAATTCTTAAAATGAAACCTAGTATTAATAAAAGCTCTATGAAATTTTTAGAAAAGTATTTAAATACTCCTTCTCCTACAGGTGCAGAAATTAATGGGCAAAAAGTTTGGATAGATTATATTAATTCCTTTGTTGATAAAATACATATTGATAACTATGGAACAGCTTATGCTATTATAAATCCTTCTGCTAAATACAAAGTAGTTATTGAAGCACATGCAGATGAAATTTCATGGTTTGTAAATTATATAACCGAGGATGGTTTATTATATGTAATAAGAAATGGAGGTTCGGATCATATGATTGCCCCCTCTAAAAAAGTTCATATACATACAAAAAAAGGAGTGGTTAGTGGAGTATTCGGTTGGCCGGCAATTCATACGAGAAATTATACGGGAGCTGAAGAAGCTCCTAAAGTCGAAACTATTTGGGTTGATTGTGGAGCACAATCTAAAGAAGAGGTAGAAAAATTAGGGATTCATGTAGGTTGTATAATTACTTATCCGGATGAGTTTTTTATATTGAATGACACCTATTTTGTATGTAGGGCTTTAGATAATCGTATTGGAGGATTTATGATTGCAGAAGTAGCCCGTCTCTTAAAAGAAAATAATGATACATTTGATTTTGGATTATATATAACTAATTCTGTACAAGAGGAAGTAGGACTAAGAGGGGCAGAAATGATTACTGATACTATAAAACCAGATGTAGCTATAGTTACAGATGTTACCCATGATACTACAACTCCTATGATCGATATGAAAAAACATGGGGAAATAAAATGCGGTAAAGGGCCGGTGATTACTTATGCTCCGGCAGTTCAAAACAATTTAAGAGAACTCATTATAAATGCTTCTGAAGAAAATAAAATTCCGTTTCAAAGACATGCTTCAAGTCGGGTAACAGGTACAGATACAGATGCTTTTGCCTATTCAAACGGTGGTGTACCTTCTGCTCTTATTTCATTACCCTTAAAATATATGCATACAACAGTAGAAATGGTTCACATAAAAGATGTAGAAAATACGATAAAGATGATTTATCATAGTTTAAAATCAATTAAAAACAACCAGGATTTTAAATATTTGAAAGTATAAATAAAAAAGGGACTGTTTTAATCAGTCCCTTTTTATTATTTTACTTCCATTGAGAAGGATTTATTTCATTTTTTATAGCTTCGGAAATTTTTGGAAAAAAAGTAAACCCTGTTTCTTTTTCCAATTCACTTACTGTCATTTTATATAAATCAATATTTGTATTTGTTACCGGTTTTTCATTGTTCATCTTATAAGCTATAGAATAAAAAGAATTCTTATTTCTTTTTAATAATGCTTTGTAATAATATTTAGGTACTGCAATTTTATTTTTATTGTTATCATATGCATAATTAATAGTAGGATCTGTAGCTGTTGTAATTATAGCACCGGTAACCACATATAATGTATCACATTGATAAGACCAGGTTCTAACTTTTTTTTCTAAATTAGCCCATAAATTTTGATTTAATATGCTATTTTGCGGAGTCATATTAGAAAAATAAAAAGTAGTTTTATTATTGTTTTTAGAGTTGGTTCTATCTGCGCTAGGTATTTGGTGTCCTCTATCAAATCCAGGAATTCCTTTAAATAAAGAAGATTGTTTCTCTTGAAGAATTTGTGGATCAAAATTCCAAGCATCAGTCCTACCGGATTTACCTATATAATACTTGTGTAGTGGGTAAGCTACCCAATAGGCGATTTTATTTTGCGTATCATATAACATAGAGTAATTTCTCTGCGAAGGATTATCTGGTAATTTATGCGAAATAAAAAGTGTGTTTTGCATATTTTTTTGTTTAGGTAATTCTAACCAACCTAATTTACCAAGTGGTACACCTTCTTTAAATCCTTCTTGTATTAATCTTACAGTCTTAATTTCTAATCCGTTAGAAACAGATATATCAACTATACGTGTTTTTTCATTTTTATTGGGTTCTATTATTATTGAAACAGTAGAAGAGGATACTCCTTCGTTAGATGAAAAAGAAACCCAGGATTTGTTTTTATCTTCAATAGATATAGTCCATTTTCTTGTAGTCGTTATTTTAAGTTCAGAAGTAGTAGTTTCTGCCGATATCTTTTCCGGTGAAAGATTTATTATAAAATTATCTTCTTCATATTCATTATCATTATCACTACTACAATTCATATTAAACAAAAATGTACTAAATAATAATGAAATTAATAAAAAAGAAAGTTTTTTCATAAGATTTTTTTTTAATTATTTAATAAAATTAATTTTTATTTGCTAAATTATTAAATAATTAATAAACAAAATAGAAGTATAATTTATTGAATATTATAAATTATAATATATATATATTATATAGGTAAAATTATAAAATAGTATGTCAAAAATTGACATATATTACAAAATAAATAACAAATAATAGAGAATAATATATTTTATATGATATATGGTGAGAATTATGTATTATTAGTTTGTGTAAATAAGTTCAATTTTAACTACAGGCAGAAAAGATCACTACCCTTCATATCTTAGAAACAGCATTAAACCCAATATTCGACAATAAACTGAAAATAGTTTATAAATACATTATCAACTATTATTCAATTAAGTTGTGGATTACTTGGAGAATTAACCCAAATTATATTTGTTTTATCCATCTTTATCAGCTCATTTTTCCATAAATTTTTATCCCATTCTAATATATTAAGTTGAGGGTCATCATATATAAGCCAATCTTCTCTTTTCATTTCATTTTCTAGCTGCCCTTCTCTCCAACCTGAATAACCAATAAAAAATCTAATTTCATTTTTTCCAATTAAATTTTTATTTATAGATAATTTTATTTGATCATAATCTCCAGACCAAAAATAATTATCAGAGATCTTAACACCTCCTTTTATTATGTCTGGACGTGAATGAATAACGAATAAATGATCTTGGTTTACTGGTCCCCCCATATACACAGCAGTATCGGCTTCTATTCCTGGCATAAGGTCTGATAATTTTTTAGTGTATATTTTATTTAATATAAAACCTACAGTTCCTTTTTCTTTATTATAATCTGTAATATAAATTACACTTTTAGAAAAAAAGGGATCTTCAAGAATAGGTTTTGTAATTAATAATTTACCTTTGTAATCCATATCATTCATATACCTAACATTATTCTTTACTAAAATATAAAATTACACATTTTTTTATTATGGAAGATTTATCTGATAAGAGAAAAGTATATAATTCAGGTTATTTAATTGAATCTGAATTAAAAGATAATCCTATGGAATTATTCAGAGATTGGTATATATTTGCAGAGCAAAGCAATTTAATTGTTGAAACCAATGCCATGTCAATTTCAACAATAGAAGATGACAAAATTCCCAGAACACGCATAGTACTATTAAAGCAATATACTTGGGAAGGCTTTATTTTCTATACTAATTATGAAGGCAGGAAAGGTCAAGCAATTGCAAAAAACCCTAATGTTTGTTTAAATTTTTATTGGGACAAGATTGAAAAACAGATAATTATAAATGGTATTGCAGAAAAGATTGCTAGTAATTTATCTGATGGGTATTTTCACTCCAGACCAAGGGGAAGTCAACTAGGAGCTATAGTTTCCCCTCAAAGCCAAATTATTCCCAATAGAGAATTTTTGGATAACAGATTAAAAGATATGGAAGAAGCTACTAGAAATATAGAAGAAATAGAACGTCCAAAAAATTGGGGCGGATTTATTGTAAAACCTTTTCAAATAGAATTTTGGCAAGGAAGGCCCAATCGACTACATGACAGAATTATATATACTTTAGATGAAAATCAAAACTGGAACATTAACCGGTTGGCTCCTTAATCATAACTATAAATACTACTATGAAAATAAAAGCATTTTTTCTATTTATAATATTAAATTTGCTCTTTTCTTGTCATAAGGAAAAACTACATTCTATTAATTTTTATTACTGGAAAACTACTGTAGATATTAGTAAAATAGAAGAAGAGTATTTCAATACTCTTCATTGTAATAAATTATATGTACGTTTTTTTGATGTAGATAAATATGAAAATCAGTTTCCAATACCTAAAGCGGTTATTAAAGATTTTACTCAATTAAATCTAAAAGCAGAATATGTTCCTGTAATTTTTATAACTAACCGAAGCCTACAAAATTTATCTCAAAATAATATTTCGGAACTGGCTAAAAAAATTAATTCCTTGATTAGTTATATTTATAAGACTAACCATTTTCAAGAATATACAGAAATTCAATTAGATTGCGACTGGACATCTTCAACTAGAGATAATTATTTTTATTTACTTAAAGAATTAAAATCTATTTCCCATAAAAATATTAGTTGTACTATTCGACTTCATCAGGTTAAATACAAGAAAAAAACAGGAATACCGCCGGTGGATAAAGGATATTTAATGTGCTATGCAACATCTAATCCTACGGAAGAATCCAAAAAAAATTCTATTTTAGATATTGATTTGCTTAAAAACTATCTCTCTACTATACGTACATACCCGTTAGAGTTTGATATTGCTCTCCCACTCTTTTCCTGGGGAATAGTTAAAAATCATATGGGAAAAATAAAAATAATTAATGGATTAACTGCTGAAGAGTTAGAAAATAAAAAATTTACTAAAATTTCTGAAAATAGATATAAGGTTACGGAAGATCAATTTCTCCATGGTTTATATCTTAATAAAGATTTTATTATAACTATAGAAAATATCTCACCAAAACTATTAAATGAAACGAAAATGTACTTATCAAAAAAAATAGATAAACCATATAATATTATTTATTTTCATTTAGATAGTATATTTGTTAAAAGATTTAAAACAGAGGAATTATTATGAAAAAAATCATTGCATCTTTCGCCTTATTAGCTTCTTCCTTGGCCTACCCTTGTGCAGACTATAATCCTGAATATTATTATTATAACCTGTTTATGCAGGAAACTATCAATTCTCCTCAATATTTTCCCTTTCTATTAGATTTATCTTCAACTTATTACTTTTCTACTAATAAAATATTTACTTTTAAAAATGAAAATATTGAAGAATGGCAAAAATATTTACATGTAGAGTATAATCAGGCTTATTATCTGGTTTTTAAATCTAAAGAAACAGATATACGGACCCTAATTAAAGGACAAAAAATTAATAATGATACTTTGTCTTTTATCACACCGGATTTCGTAACAAAAAACATACAAGCTTTAAAATACATTGCCTATTCCAAATACCTGGAACCTTATATGAGTGTTTCTTTTTCAGGAACTAATTATTGGATGGATACTCCTTCTTTATCTGTAAATGATTTGAATTATGAAAAAGTAATCAATGTATTAAAAAGAAGTTGGAATGCAGAAACCGACAAGGAGCTAAAACTCCGATATGGTTATCAGTTAGTACGTTTGGCTCATTACAAAAAGGATTTTGAACAAGCTATTGAATATTTTAATCAATATGTAGCCTCCTTAAAATACTATCCTGTAATGTATTATTATGCATTAGACCAAAAAGCTGGAGCTGAAAGGGGATTAGGAAATTTAATTCAGGCAAATTATGATTTTTTTACTGTCTTCAACCATACTAAAAATATAAAAAGTAAAGTATATTCCTCATTAATATTGTCTCAACCCAAACAAGATGAATACGGGTATAATTTTTCCATTTCTGATAATTTTTTAGAAAATTTACTAAAAAATGCAAAAACTGAAAAAGAAAAGAATGATGCATATCTTTTATTAGGATATCAGGATTTTAATAATCCACTAAGCTCTCTGAAAAAAATAATACAAAATTCACTGGATGCCGTACAAGCTAAAGTTTTAATGGCTAGAGCTGTAAATCAGCTGGAAAGAAACTATTTACACATATCCTTCCGTTGTGGAAATCCTGAACATTGTGCAAAAGATAATACAGATAAAAGGCTACCTATAATTACAGACAATTCAACAATTCCTTTTTTCCAACAAACGTTAGATATTTCCCTGAAACAGTCATTAGATAGAAAAGTAAAGGATACAGATTTTTGGAATTTAACTACTTCTTATTTATATTTTTTACAAAAAAATTATAAAAAATCCCGTGAGTTTTTATCTAAGGTCCATACTGAACAAAAAATTCACAAAGAACAAAAAATCAGACTGGAGATGTTATTGGATATTTGTGAGCAGCCTATTATTACTCCTGAATTTGAAAAAATATTATTTTCAAAATATAAAAATATATTTCATGATAATTTAAAAAATAATGACTATACTTCTACCCAATCTTTTATTATAGATATTTTAGCTAATCGTTATTTTTTACAAAAACAATACGCCCAATCCTTTTTATTGCATAATCAAATTACAGATCTGGAATATAATCCTAATTTATCCTTACTAGAGGATATAGTTGCTCTATATCATAAGAAAAATAAATCTCCTATGGATACATATTTGGTTGAAAATATATCACCATACGGCTATCATGGAAATGTACAAAAAAAACAAACCGATTTTAATTTTGATGAATATGTAGCCCAGATGAAAGGAAATGTTTATTTGTCTCAGGGCGAATTACAAAAAGCACTTGCTGAGTTCCAAAAAGTAAGTAATAATTTTACACTTTTTAGCCTCAATCATAGATATGGAGAAGAACAAACTTTGAAACCCAATGAATATAACGGCTATAGCAACATTCCCTATTATATTTTCGGATATAATAAGATTGAATCTTTTCAATCTCCTGAATCAGAAGTTATGGGCGTAGATTATCTGAAAGATTTTAAGTTTATCAAATCTACTATGAATAAACGGGAATTAACTGAAGCTCTAATTTCCTTGCAAAAAATAGCACAGAAGGAAAACGAACAATCTGCAAAAGCTAATTATCTTTTAGGAAACTTTTTTTATAATACTTCCAGTACCGGATATTACCGACATATCTTACGATTTGATAAAAACAACCAGAATGGAACTAAATTTTACGATAATAATACTCATTTAGATATTTTTGCTAAGGTGTATTTTAAAGATTATCCTTATACTGCTTATTTTTTGGATTATACTAAAATTCCTACTCAATATTTGGAAAAAGCGCTCAGTTTGGCAAAAGACAGAGAACTTAAAGCCCGAATTGTTTTTGCTCTTTCTAAATTAGAACAGGAAGATTTTTACTTGGGGAATAACTTATTGGGATATTATTGGTACTACAGAGATAAATTACCGGAAGGAGATGGCATTTTAATTAAAAACCGAAGATATTTTGCTTCTCTTAGCGATTTAAAAGATACTCAATTTTATAAGGAAGTAAAAAGTAACTGTTTATACTTTGAATATTATGTTACTCATTATTAGAATATTTTTACATTTTTAAAGATAATAGGTTGGTTTCTCTGTTTTATAATCAAATATAATAGTCTTTAATTTTTTGTAAAGACTACTTACTTGACCTATTGTCTTTTTTTTTGTAAATAATGGGTGTCCAATGAAAAATTGGTCTAATTTTACTGTTACATAATGTAAATATTATTAAGGAACAAAGTATATCATTTTTTAATTGAGACGTTTTTATTGATAAGGATGGAATTTTATATTTTACTATAAATAAATATTGTATTCCTCTTAATTAAATCCATATTATTTCGATACTCATAATTTACTACTTTTATAACTTGAGTATTAGTTTATTATAATTTCACTCTCCTTGTTTTATTATTTTACAGTTGAAGAAATATCCTAAACTATCTATATCACACTTTTCAATGGACCCATTATTACAATGAAATATACCATTTTTTTCTTTGCATATTTTTCCTGAATCATAAGTATAAATAGAAGTATCTAAATCTATCATTATTTTATTCTTTTTCTTTTGGTAAATTACACTATCTTTTTTCATTAATAATTTTAATTTTCCATTTCTATAAAAAGAGGTATAAGATGGAAAAATATTTTCTTTTAAACAGGAATTTTTTTCTTTTGGAAAATCGTAAAGGGTATGTCTATTTATGATTAGAGAATCTTTTTGGAAAGAAAAATATAAGCAATTTGAGTTTTCAGATTTCAAACTTCTACTACTTTTAATTGAAGAAAAGCCAAAAAAATAGATTGAATCAGGTGTATATATATGTAAACTATAATCATCTTCTGAAAAAAGATGTTGAAAGAAAAAGTTATCTTGTATAATAAAATCTTTCAGTCTTTTTTTAGCTAAAAACGAATCTATTTGTTTTTGTCTATATTGATAAAATTCTTTATGCAAACTATCATTAAAGAACCTTTTTCTTTTATTATAGTTTATTGCTTTGCTTATATATTCTTTTTCTTGCAAAGTTTTTATAATTTTATCTGTTTTATGTATATCATTAGAGCTACATCCAATTAAGAATAATAAACAGATACAGTAATTATTTATCTTTTTCAATAATATCATAATTAAAAGCTTCATTATAATCTATCTCTTTGATAGTTTGAGTTATAGGATTAAAAATAGGATAATTATTTTCATATTTATTAATATATAGATTTTTATGATTATTGTCTATTAAACGCGTTTTTGAACCTATTTTATCACGATCGTAATAATCTCTTAAAGGAATTCTCGCAGCCATACTTATTTTATTTTCTATATGGGAAGCATAGATTTCATCTACCATAATTGTTCCTTCCCAATAACTTAAATCTTGCTGTTTTAAGTGAAATGATTTTACATGTCCCATTTTATGCCCTAAAACAATATAGGAAGGATTATTTTATAGTATCACAATAAATGTACTCTCCCTTTTCGTTTTTCATACATTTTTTACTAATATTTCTACATTCCATAATATTATTTTTAGTCATACAAATACCATTTGAAGTAAACCATTTTGTTGTATTTAAATCTATCAAAGTTTTGCTATTATTGCGTTTTAATAAAATGGAGTCTTTATTATGATTTATTTTAGATAAATAATCTAACCTATTATTTATATAACTTGAAATATAATAGCTATCAAAACTGTTTTTATTATCTGACAATGATTTATTTACATAATATAAATTATTGTCAGAAGTATAAAAAAATGGATTACCTAAACTAAATGTTTTTATATCTTTTCTTCTAATAGTTTTACTTTCTTTTGAAATTGAATAATTGTAAATAAGTACAGAATCTTTATATATAATAAATGCATTATAAAGCGGAATTCCTGATGCATCATTTATATTAAAGCTTTCTTGAATTATAAAATTTCTTATCTTTTTCTGTTTAATATATTTATTTATAAATTTTCTATCTTTAAAAAAGTCTTGATACAATTTATTATAAAATCCCTTATTTTGTGGAGAAAAAGTCATATAGGTCTGTTCTATATTTTTAGTTTCAATATTCTGAATTATTTTTGCAGACTTATTGACACCTGTAATATTACAAGATATAATCAATAAAATAAATAGCGTATATATTAATTTATTCATTTTTTTATATGATAATAATTAAATGCTACTGATTTGTCTAATTTATGTAATGGTTTTGCAAAATAATCTTCTGATTGGTTAATATAAAATGAGAATCCCTCTTTATCCATAATATCTCCATATCCAGAACCATCGTATTTATCCCTTAGGTTTGCTGCTCTATATCTTATTCTCAATATGAGAAGCATAGAGCTCACTTTATAGTATCACAATGATATAAAAAACCAGTATCATGCATTCTTTTACATTTCATATTTACATTATTACAGCTAAGAATATTGTCCTTTTCTGTACAGTATCCATTCGGTGTAAAAAATTTTTGACTATTTAGATCTATATTTACATTACTATTTTTTCTAAATATTATTGAATCGAATTCCATGACTAGATTTAATTTTCCATTTTTATAACTAGATAAATAATTTTGATTATTTGTAGAAAAATCAGAAAATAATTCTTTTTTAGTTTTTTTATAACATATATTGTTACTGAAAACCTTGTCAATACCTCTGTTTATTTCTATAGATTTATTTTTGAATGTATATATTAAACATCCATTATCTGCGACATTATTCATTACTATATCATAAGAAATACCTTTTTTGGAATGAAAGTAGTAAATAGAATCTTTTGTAGTTATAATCGCTAAATAAAATGGATTTTGAGATGATAAAAATTCTGTACCAAACTTTTCTTCTAAAAGAAAAATATCGAATTTATGTTTTTGTAAAAAAAATTTCACCTGATTATCCCTAAAAAGGAATAAGTCTTGATAAATAGTATCTAATTTTCCCCCATTTATATATTTTTCTTTCTGTATTTTTTCGACTATTATTGGAGGGGTATATAAATTTTGATTACAAGAACATAATAAAAGAAGTGTTAATGTCTTTAAATATGCTTTATTGATCTTTTTGAATAATATCATAATTATATGCTATATTTTTATCTAATTTTTTAGGTTTTAAATTTGGATAATTACTTTCTTCTTTATTAATATACAAACTAAAATGTTCTATATCAACTAATCTTGTTCCTCCAAATTTATCTCTTTCATAAAAATCTCTCAGAGGAATACCTGCTGCTTTTCGTATTTTGTTTTCTATATGGGAAGCATAAATTTCATCTATCACTATACCTTCATCTTCCCATTTTGTGTATTTTGTTGATTTTTATAATATGACATGACGTGTCCCATTTATGCCCTAAAACTATATAGGAAAAAACTTTTTCTTACGTTCAAAATATCCTTCAATAAATAATTCTTCCAGTTCTCCCATATAAGTAATTTGATTTTCATCAGCATGATTTATTCTTTTTAATTTATTATAATTTCACTCTCCTTGTTTTATTATTTTACAGTTGAAGAAATATCCTAAACTATCTATATCACACTTTTCAATGGACCCAATATTACAATGAAATATACCATTTTTTCTTTGCATATTTTTCCTGAGGCATAAGTATAAATAGAAGTATCTAAATCTATCATTATTTTATTCTTTTTCTTTTGGTAAATTACACTATCTTTTTTCATTAATAATTTTTAATTTTCCATTTCTATAAAAAGAGGTATAAGATGGAAAAATATTTTTCTTTAAGCAATTATTCCCTTCTTCAGGAAAAAGAAATACAGGGTGCTTATTTATAATAATAGAATCTTTAGTAAAAGTTATATATATACATTTATTTGAATTTACAGATAATAAATTTTCTTTTTCAATTTTATGACGAAACCTAAAAGTATAAACAGAATCTTTAGTAAATATAGAAGATATGTAATCATAGCCTCCCATCGTAGAATTAAAATAAAAAGATTCTTCAAAAAGAAAATTTTTAATTTTTTCTTTTTTTAAAAATGTATTAATTTGTGCTTTGCTATTATAAAACTCTTTATATAAACTATCTATAAAAAGTTTGCTTCTTTCCGTATTATTTCGATAGTTATATCTATAGCTATTTGTTTCTAATTTGTTTACAATTTTTTCTGATTCATATAAAATTGTTGATTTACAGGATAATAAGACAACCATGATTGTAAATCCTAATATATTATTTAATGACTTACACATCTTTCTTTATAGAGTTATAATTAAAAGCATTTTTTGTTTCTATCTTTTGAGGTGGATTATCAGGATAATTATCTTCATTTTTATTAAAGTATAAGCTATTCCTTTCTTTATCTATGATATAAGCTTCTTTTCTTAACTTATCATTACTATAACTATCCCGCAAGTTTATCCCTGCAGCTGCTCATATTTTATTCTCAATATAAGAAGCATAGAACTCATCTACTTATACTCTATCATTTTTTTTTGCTTTTCGTTTACATAAAAACCTTTGAGTCTTTTCAAATCCACTACCATTTTGCTTTCTCTCTTCTTATAAATAATAGAATCTCCATAAGTAAGTTGATCTAATTTTCCATTTACATAATTTGAATAATAGGAAGGTGAATATATATAATCCTTAAAATAAGCGTTTCTATAAATAAAAATAGAATCCTTTTTTTTTGTATAGTAAATAGAACCTTGGGCAAAAACTTTAGTTGTATTATCAACTATCCCATACTCATATTTTTTTAAATGCTTTAATCCGTAATTATATGTAAAATAATATACTGAATCTTGAGTAAATATTCCTACAACATAAATAAGAACATTACTATGTCCTATAAAATAACTTTCATCCATTACAAAATTATTAAATCCATGTTTTTCTATAAATTTATTGACTTTATTTCTTCTGTATTTAAAATATACCGAATATAAACTATCGGAAGTTCTTCTAACCCATTCGTTTTTTTTCCAATGATTTCTTTGATAAAATTGCTCTTGTTTCTCTATTTCAATTTTCTCTACCACTTGAGTAGAGTAATTCAGGTCTCTAATTTGACAAGCATATACACCTGCCAGAATAAAGATTATAAATATGAGTTTTGTTACCTTATTCATCTTTTTTAATGCTGTTATAGTTAAAAGCATTTTTAGTTTCAATTTTTTGTGGGGGATTTTTAGGATAATTATCCTCATTTTTAGTGAAATAAAAACTATGATGTTCCTTATCAATAACAAAAGTCTCTCCCGAACCATCGTATTTATCACGTAGTTTTATCCCTGCGGCTGCTCGTATTTTATTCTCAATATGAGTAGCATAGAGCTCATCAATCATTATTCCATGCCAATAACTTAAATCTTGCTGTTTTAAGTGAAATGATTTTACATGTCCCATTTCATGCCCTAAAACTATATAGGAAGAAACTTTCTTACGTTCAAAATATCCTTCCATGGGTAATTCTTCCAGTTCTCCCATATAAGTAATTTGATTTTCATCAGCATGATTTATTCTTTTTCCTTTTGTTTGTTCTGGAATTGGTATTATAATAGAGATTTCGTGTTTTCCGTTTTCAAAAAATTCCATTAATTTCTTGCCCTCTGAATTTGCCCAAAGCAGGTTTAAGTCCTCATATATCTTTTGTACATCTGATTTTAGCTTCTCTGTATATTTTTCCCTTTCAAAGAGATTATCCCAAGGATTTATGCCTTTGCATTGTGCATATATTTCCCCTTCTAAAAATCTATATTTTTCAGGCTGTCCATACTTTCCTATCGTAGAAATAATAATATATCCCGGCTCTCCGGTTTTTAAACTTACTTCTATACTTGCTTCTTGTATGGGGTTCTCAAAATAAGCATAAATAGTAATCTTTTCTGAAGGTTCTGACTCAGAAATACTTAAAGTTACTTCTTGCTTTCCTCTAGCTTGAGATGCAAAAATAAGATTGTCGTCATTATGCTGCATCGCCCATTTTATTTGTTTAATTTCTAATGATGACTTCAATTCCCGATTAAATTCTGTGGCTTTATAGATATAAGATTTTCCTTTCTCTATTACAGTAATTTTGTCTCCCTGTTCATTAAAAGGCCCTTCTATCTTTACCACTTGTAAAGGTATAGGTGGTTTATAATTATTAAGATATTGTACACCTCCTTGTTTCCCGGTCATCATCACTTTTGTAGCTGAATTAAAAGTTAAATCGCCCTCCGTAGCAGTAAGAGTTATAGATTTTTTTGCGATTTTTACACTTTCTCCCCCTATGGTTCGTATAATTTTTCCTCCTTCCACTTTTTGTTATTGTATGAGTTTATACAAAAATAGTATAAATTTTTAGAGTATTTATTATAACAACTTTATTTATACAACGAAAAAAGTCAAAATATACTATAATTTTGAAAATTTATAATGGGTCTACATCTATCTCAATTTTTACCGAACGGTAGGCTTGAATTTGTCTTATTCTTTCTAAAGCCGATTTAATATAAGATTTTATATTTCGAGTAGATTTGGAGGAAGGCTGTTTGATAAGAATTTTATAAATAAATTGGTTGTTTATACGAGGGATCATCCCTTCTTCAGGGCCTAATAATAAAGGAGATTGTATATAATGTTTTAAATAATCACCTATATAATCGGCTACCTTTTTAGCCTTTCCTTGATTTTTATGTTTAAAAGTAAGTTCTATCAAACGATAATAAGGCGGGTATAAAAATTCTTTCCTTTCATTTAAAATAGCCTCCTTAGCCAGATCATAATTATTTTTTCTAACAAAAACATACAGGGGGGTATCCGGATCAAAAGTCTGTATGTATACATTTCCCTGTTTTCTTCTTCCTGCTCTCCCACTAACTTGGGTCAGTAATTGTATCGCTCTTTCTTCTGCCCTGAAATTTGGTAAGTTCATCAATGAATCTGCACGGATTACTCCAACCAGCTGTACCTTATCAAAATCTAATCCCTTAGTAACCATTTGAGTTCCAATTAAAATATCGATTTCATGCAAAGACATCTTTTCAAATAAAATTTCATAGGCATGTTTTTTTCTCATAGTATCTACATCCATCCGAGCTACACGTACCTCAGGAAATAAATGATTAATTTCTTCTTCTATTTGCTGGGTCCCTATTCCTTTGGTTTCTAAAGCATGAGAATGACAACGAGGGCAAACTTCGGGAAGTGCCCTAACATACCCGCAATAATGACATTTAAGTGTAGAAGTTACTTTATGATAGGTAAGCGAAACATCGCAGTTGGGACAACCGGGAGAATGACCGCATTCATTACACTCAACAATAGGCGCAAATCCTCTCCTGTTATGAAATAAAATTACCTGATTTTTATTTTCTAAACATTGGCTGATTTTTTCTTTTAATTCATATGATATATTGGGTGTAGCTAATGGTTTTTTTAAATCTATCATTTCTGTTTCCGGAAGATGAATATTTCCAAACCTTTCATTAAGCTCTACCCAACCAATTTTTCCCTGTTCATGATTATAATAACTTTCCATAGAGGGAGTGGCCGATCCCAGTAACACTTTAGAATTGAAAAATGTTGACAGAATTTGCACACAATCGCGGGCATGGTAAAATGGACGAGTATCATTTTGTTTATAAGAACTGTCATGTTCTTCATCTACAATAATAAAACCTAAATTCTGAAAAGGTAAAAATATAGATGAACGAGCTCCTATAATAATTTTATGCCGATTAAGTAACGTGTTTTTCCATACTTCTACCCTTTCATTCGGGTTAAGTTTAGAATGATATATACCAACTTCATCCCCAAACCGTTTTTGTATTTTTCCCACTAATTGAGTAGTAATAGAAATTTCCGGAAGCAGTAATAAAGAATTTACCTTTTGGCTTAAAAATTTATCTATCAATTGAAAATAAATTTCAGTTTTTCCCGAACCGGTTACTCCATGTAATAAAACTGTTTCAAACTTTATGAAAT
The DNA here is from genome assembly GCF_002964965.1 of Apibacter adventoris. Classification (NCBI taxonomy): domain Bacteria; kingdom Pseudomonadati; phylum Bacteroidota; class Flavobacteriia; order Flavobacteriales; family Weeksellaceae; genus Apibacter; species Apibacter adventoris. The sequence continues at coordinate 69,621 of NZ_PSZN01000008.1, read as the reverse complement.
TATTTTCAATATCTTTTAACGCCTTTTGCTGTTTTTCAGACAAAAGATAAGAATCTTCAATATCATCATCATATTCTTCTCTCCTATCCACTTCTAATTGGAATTCGAACAAATATTTTTTTTCTATTAATGCTTTTACTACAGATTGAGAAGATTTTTCTACTAATTCTCCTTTTTCAATATAAGTGGTTCTTTGTTGTTGTAGCTGTATAAATGTTAAGAGTGCTTCTCTCTGTTTATGAGCTTTACCAATTTCCGTTAATGCTTTTTTGAAAATTTCAGAATTATCAAAATCAGGATTTAATCTAAGGTAAGTTATTTTCTTAGGTTTATATTTTTCAATAATTTGTTCATCAGTTTCAATTAATCCTTTTTCAAACAAAGATTTAATTACAGGAATAATATTTTTTTTAGCAAGAAAAGCTTCTATTTCTTTTAAATTTACCGATGTTTTTACTTCCAGGCTTTGCATAACGAAAGTTTCCTTATCATTTAGATCTTCCCAAGGAATATTTTTCAAACTTTTTCGTATGAACGTTTCACTTTCTAATTTTAAAGCAGAAGGAAACGCATTTCTGTAAACATCTCCTAAAGAACACATATAATAGTCTGCAATCCAATTCCAAAATTTTAATTGATTTTGTGTTATCATTGGAAAATCTTCCAACAAAGAATAAATTTCTTTAGTAGTATATAATTCAGGCTTTTTATTATGTATTTCTGCCACAATTGCCGTGTATAGTTTTTTTCCTCCAAAAGGAACTACTACTCTTTGCCCGACTTTAATTTGATTTTGTAATTCTTCAGGAACTTTATAAGTAAAAGTTCCTTCTAATGATAAAGGTAATATTACATTTACAAAATTCAAACCGTCTTATTTTTACTTTTCAAAGGTAAGGTTTTTTAGATTTATTAAGGCAAATAGTAAAAATATGACTTCACAAAAAAATAATATAAATTAGAAGATATTAATATATTTTTACGTTAAAGTTTTTATCTTTGGGCAAAAGACTTTGGTATGAAAAAATTTTCACTAGTCCTATGTGTATTTTTAGGCTCTCTATATATGATAAAAGCCCAATCTATAAATGATATTCCTATAAAAAATATAAATACTCAATACATACAAATAGTGGGTACTTCTAAAGCATTTAGTGATAAAGTAAATGTAGAAATAGATTTTGGCCAAATTTTTAAAAATTTAACTCATAAAAATACTTCTATAATAAAAAATTCTAAAGGGGAAGAAATTACTTTTGATTCTATGATTGATGCATTAAATTTTATGTACGAAAATGGTTTTGAATTTATAGATTCATTTATTACCGTAGGAAGCCAAAATATTTATCATTATATTCTAAAAAGAAAAGAATAAAATTTAAATTATTAGAAAGTACATAGATATTTTATTAATATCTCCCTAACTAATTGTTAATTTTAGTCAAATAGAAGGTTACATACAATAACGAACTTATATTCGAATTAAATTATTTTTTTTAATAATAATTTAAAAAATAGTTTTAATTTATTAGATTTTTATTAATTTAAAATCCAATTTTCATAATTATAAATAATATTTTGTATTAAAAATATGGGTTTAATCAGCTCATAAAAATATTTCTTTTCAATCCTGAAAATTTAGTTCTTTTAATAGCCGATTTTTTAAATAGTTTGTTAAAAGTAGTTTCTTCTAAATGTATCCAGTCCTTTTTAGTGAAATTAAGTAAATGCGGTGCAGGTTGAAATTTTTCCTCTGAATTGGGAGTTGAAAAACGGTTCCATGGACAAACATCCTGACATATATCACAACCAAAGATCCAATCATTCATTTTCCCATTAAATTCTATACCTATTTCATCTTTTAACTCAATAGTTAGATATGAAATACATTTTTTAGAATCTATTACCCTTGGTTCAGTTATAGCTTGGGTAGGGCAAGCATCTATACATCGGGTACAACTTCCACAATGGTCAGTTTTGAAAGAGGAGTCATATTCCAGTTCTAAGTCACAAATAATTTCAGCTAAAAAAAAGAAAGATCCTTTTTTCTTAGATAATAAAAGTGAATTTTTTCCAACCCATCCTATTCCTGATTTTTGAGCCCATGCACGTTCCATTACAGGAGCCGAGTCGGTAAATACACGATAAGCAAAATCGCCAACTTTTTCTTTAATTTCTTCAACCAATTTCAGCAATTTTTCACGAATTACAACATGATAATCTTCTCCATAGGCATATTTGGCTATTTGGTATGTTTCCGGATTTTGCAATTTTTTAGGAAAATAATTATAAGAAAATGTAAGAACGGATTTTGCCTCCTCTACTAATAAAGAAGGATTTAATCTTTTATCAAAATGATTTTCCATGTATTTCATTTTTCCATGGTACTCATTTTTAAGCCATCTTTCTAAATTAGGAGCTTCTTCTTCTAAAAACCCGGATGGAGAAATTCCACAATCCAAAAAAGATAGTTCGTAGGCTCTTTTTTTTATAAAATAGGTTAATTGTTCTTTATTCAATAGAAAAAATTATTGACAAAAATACTAAAGGATCCTAAATTAAACAATGTAAGATCCTTTATATAATTATAAAAATATCAATTATTTACAATTCTTAAAATTACTATCTAATATTTATTCGTTTTCCTTCGCTATATGCAGACATTTCCGGTGCATACATATTTTGTAATTGGGTAATGCCATTAGAAAACTCTCCTTTATTGTTGGCACGTAAATCATACTCAAAATTATAGATTCCTTTAGGTAAAAATTCAAAAAAGAAATTAGTGGCTGCATCTCTTGTACTTTCGTAATATCCTACTCTATTTTGAAATTTATATCCAGATAAAACATTTACAGGTTCGAACCCAGAAGCACGCATATCTTTTATATGTATATACTGCATATCTCTATCTACTTTTATGATTAATTTAACGGTTACCAAATCTCCAACTTTAATGGAATTTTTATTGGTGATAAGCTGTAACTGTTGCCCTTGATCTGTATTTATTTTAAGAAATAATTGTTTTTGTATTTTTATGTTAGTATCTGTTTGAGTAATTTTATCTAAATCTTCAAAATATTGCCAGTATATTCCTCCCCATGCTACTCCAGGTGAGTTTTTTTCTACTTTCACCACACCCATTTCAGGTTTTATCTGTTCTGCATTCCAAGATTGTTTAATATATCCGGAAGCTGTTTCAATAGTTGAATTTACACTAGGAAACAGTTGAGTATTTCCAACCCAAGCATTTACCCCTTTTTCCGAATCAGTCCAATCTTTACCAAAATTCATAAGCGCATATACAGCATTGGTAGTTGCTTTAGATGAATTCCAAGCATTTGTTTGCCGATTTTTTAACAACCATACTTTCATCTCTTCTACAGAATGAACATCAGAAGGTGTAATTTCAGAAAATGCTTCAATTAAGCGGGCTTGTGTATCTATAGGAGCCTGGTACCAATACCATCCTGGTTGATTATCCTTCCAATACATACCCATTTCATCACTTTCCACAGAGGTTTCCTTTATATTTTGTATTATTTTTTTTGCAGATTCTGAATATCCATATCGATTTAATACTAAGGCGGTCATAGCTTTAGATTGCAAATCATAATTTTTGAAAAATACAGAAATATCTTTAGTAATATCCTTCAGATATTTAGTAATCTGTGTAGGAATCTTATATTCATCTTTCCAAAAACTTCTTACATAGTAATATTGGATTAAACTTTTTCCATCTATTTTTTGTTTTTGTTTTGATTGTGAGTTAATATATTTTATAGTTTCTTGATCTGAGTAATCAATTGCTGATTTTATTACATTTTTTAATGAAGGAAGTAAATAGCTATTTGCTTTTTCTTTTAACATAAACTTCAATTGCCCAAAACCTAAAATTATATGTTCGGTAATATTTGAACTGGACGAACCGCCTTCAAACCAGGCAAATCCTCCATTTTCATTTTGTCTTTTTATAAGCTTATTCTGAGCCTGTTGAGTTTCATTTTTCATTTGATTCAGATCAAAAAATAATGCTATACGTTTTTTTTGCTCATTTTCATTCTCTGCATTTTTTATCCAAGGAGTTTCTTCTAACAAAATATTTTTAAGCTCTTGATTTTTCTCTAATTTGGAAATGTTAATACCAAGAGTATTCCAATTATCAAACACTTTTTTAATTTTTGGAGAAGAATTAATAATATAACTGGATAGTATATTTCCATACAAACGGCTAAATAATTGTTCAGAACATTCATATGGATATTCCCTTAAATAGGGTAAAGACATAACTGCCAACCAGATTGGATTTGTAGTAAGTTCTACTGAAAGGTTAAAATTCTGTAAAGATTTAGATTGATTCATAATTAATTTATCTATACGGAATTCTTTGACCTGATTTTCTTTAACACTTATAGGAAGTGTTTCTGTAACCAGCATTCGGTTAGTTAACACCGGGAGTATATTTTCTTCTCCGTCAGAAAATCCACCAGCCTTTGCAACAATTCTGTAAGTAACAGCCTGTATATTTTTAGGAACTTTAATATTCCAGCTTATTTCTGTATTTTGTGACGTATCTGCTTGAAATGTCTGTGTAGAATTTGAATTTAAAAACTCAGCGTCTACCGAATTATTATTAAGAGCATCCCACAAAAGAAGTTGAGCCTGACCGGCAAGTTTTTTAGAAGACAGATTCGTGATTTTTGTACTGATTGTAATTTCATCTCCTTCACGCAAAAAACGTGGTACATTAGGAACCACCATCAGTTCTTTTTGAGTTTGCGTATAAAATTCTGCCGTTCCTGATTTTAAATCCTGCGTATGTGCCAGAATTAATAATTTCCATTTGGTTAGCGCTTCAGGAGAAGTAAATGATAATTTTACATTTCCATTTTTATCTGTATACAAATTAGGGTAAAAAAAGGCTGTTTCCTGTAAATTTGTTCTAATTTGAATTTCGGAAATTTGTGGAGAGGGTTTAACAGGAATTGGCGGATTAACTTTTGTCTTTCTTTCTTCTAAACTAGACAATTCTATCTTGTCTACTCTCTCCTCTGTCATATCTTGAGTCTCATCCATCATTGGCCGCGATACCGCCAACTGAGCTACATCACCCCAACGGGAAAAATAAATGGGAAAGTCTTTTATATTTACTTCTTGAGGAATTCGATGTGAGTAAGATTTATAATTAGTATTTAACGTTAGAGATTTACTTTTATATCCAAAAATTAAATGATTATATAAGATACCATAAGGAGAATATCCCCATGGAGAGAAAGAAAAGGTATTAGATTGAAACTGATCTAGGGAAGCATCATACATGGTAGCCAACACTTCGGCGGTTACTTTATCTTTATCAGCACCGCTTACTGTTAATTCCCACTTTTCTTCTGCTCCCGGAGTTATTTTATCTCTAAATACTTTAGTAGTGATTTTCAAATCCTTTGGCTGATTTAGAATTTGAACAGCTAATGTTTGATTTCTATAACCATTTTCTTTTATTACATATGCGGTAACAAATAACCCGTCTTTTACATATTCCTGATTAGCCTGTAAACTAAAAAAACCTTTACCCCCTTTTAATAATATATCTTTATGTATTATCCATTTTCCTCCTGATTCTATGTGTAAAATACCTGTAGCTCCTTCTAAATCTGATAATAAATTTAATGTAATGGTTTCTCCTACTTTATAAGATTTTTTATCAGTATGAATTGAAAAAAACAGATTATCTGTAGATTTTAAAGTTTGATTATCTAATATTTCAATCACTTTTTGGGTTTGTATACTATCTTCTCCATATAAAGTGGTTGCCTGTATTAAGTAATATCCGCGAGATAATGACTCGGTTATTGCTACAGTATCAGATTTTTCGGTATTAAAAAAATAAGAAATTTCTTTTCCCTTTTTCCACAGCGCAGGAGTTTGTTCCTCTTTAGAATAAGGTAAATGAGGAAAATATTGATTGAAAGTTTTTTCATCATATAATTGATATTCAGGAATATCATCTATTTTATTGGGTAAAATAATCTTTTTTGGAGCTATTAATTCAATAATATTTATATTCCCTTGAGAAGGCAATTTTACATCGTTCAAACTAGTTGAACTAATAATTATTTGCTTAAATTCTTTCTGAGAGGCTTTTTCTGGTATTTGTAAGTTCAGTTTTTTTGGCAGATCTCCGATTGTAATTTGAGTTTCTGTGGTATGAGTTTCTCCGTTTATATCTGTAACATCTGCATATATAGTATAAATATAAGTACGATAGTCTTTCTTCTCTAATGCTTTTTTAGATTTTGCTGTAAAGAGTATATTAAACTTACCTTCTCCATCGGTAATAGTTTCTCCTTGTTGTATTGTTTCTACAATGGAAGGTATAGAATAATACCACCAGTAATAAGGGAATATTTCTTGTCGTTCTACTCTATATACTACTTTAGCATCTGATATGTAAGTCCCTGAAAAAGATAGAGCTTTACCTGAAGCTTTTACTTCTTTATCTAAAATATATTCACCTTGTGGCTTTTCAAGTATAACTTCAAATTTTGGGCGTTTATACTCTTCTACAGAGAAAGAATGATTTGAATATGCATAATCTGAATCTAGAAAATAATTTCCTGTTAAACCTCCTTGAGGAAGAATAAATTCTCCAAAAACACTTCCATATTCATTAGATACTAAATCTAAGGTAGACACAACTTCATTATTGGGATTATATAGTCTAAAAGTAACTTTTTGATTTTTTGTGATTAAAGATTTTTCTTTATCAACGGTGAATAAAATTGCTTTGAAATTGACCTTTTGACCTGGCCTGTATATAACTCGATCTGTAAAAATTGAAATATTATTATTCTTTGAAAAACTATTATAATCTCTTCCATAATAATAATTACTGGATGTGAGAGGAATATAAGAACTAGATTCCGAATTATAAATATAAAAAGTACTATTTTGATAATATCCAGTATCTTTCTTTAAATTCGGAAGTTGTATAAATCCATTTTTATCTGTTTTTAAATTAATAGGGTCTGATAATATACGGGGTTTTTTGTCTGTATAGTTTAATTTCTCAAAAAGTTTTATAGAAATATTGGATAAAATTGTACCCGTTTTTCTGTTAACCAGCTGAAAAGTAGAATTATCTTCTGATGCTGTTCTGATTAAAGACCAATTGTTTACCATAAAATAAGATGTTCCCAATAGATTACTATTTTTATCATTTTGAGGTATAAAATTTACAGTATTAGCAAATTCAATTTTATAATTTCCCTGAGGTAAACCATCTAATCGTACTATGGTAGAATGATCTGAAAAATCATCAAAATGTTTTAAATCTATATTCCCTTTTTTTATTATATTTTTAGTATTAGCAGAGAATATTCCCGTATCAATAACACTATTTTTTCTTGTTATCAAAGAAAATTCCGTGGGATTTACTTCATAGATTCTGTAATATATTTTATCGAGATTTCGAGCGGTCACCGTAACAGGAATATTTTCATTGGGTAATAAAGTCTGATCGAAATTTACAGAGAATGTGGGCAATTGCAAAGAATGTTGCAAATTCACACAATTGGTAGACCATTGGTTATTTTTTTGATAAGCAACATGATTACATATTTCAAATGCCTTTACTTTATCAGTATTTAAAATATTATTTGCTGCAGCGTAATATATATATGCGGAAAAGTCATTTTTAGGATATTTTTTTGCTAACCTGAGAAATTCTTCAGTTTTTTCTTCTGTTGGAATATCTTTTTCTATAACTTCTTTAAGTTCTGAATTAAGATACGCAGATTTTTCAACATCATTTTGGTGATATTTAATTATATCTTGGAAAAGAGAATTTTTATTTTTTTTATTTTGCTCATTAAATTCAGTATTATTATCTATGTAGGCATTTTTAGATAAAAAATCTATGTATCTAAATACTAACACATCATACATTGTCGGATAAAGAATAATATCATCATAAGTAGTCAGGATTTTTTTCCAATTATCTGTTTTCTCATTTTGTAATAATTCTTTATTATTGATAGACTCTTTATATAATTCAGAGCTTTTTTGCAATAATTGCTTGGTTGTCCAGGTTCCAATGTCATCGGAATTATTTTGAGATTCTGTAATATTCATCCGAGACCAACGCGATTGATCTGCATATTCACTATAAAGTTTAGCCAACATAGATTGCAATATAGCTTTGGTAACTCCTTTACTAGATGAAATTTCTTTTTCAACATCTAAAATAATAAGTTTAAAAGAATCATTTTCATTATCTTCAGTAGTTTCAGATATTATTTTAGATTTATAAATATAAGATTGAATAATTTCTATAGTGTTATTTTCTTTTTTTGCATGATTATAAATTTTATCAATTTCTGGTAATAATGATTTTACCTCTCCTTTTTGAGCTAGAGATTCTATCTCTTTCCATTTCTGTTGATAATTAAAATCTTGTGCCATAATCATATATGGAATTGAAATTAGTAATAAAAAAAATAGCTTTTTCATACTTTTTTTGTTAGGTTATTAAATGTACTGATTTATGTCTAAATATTATAATAATAGATACATTAAACATTAAAATTACATAAAATTTTATATAAAAATTAATTTATAAAAAATGGAAATCAGATCATGAGTTAATTTATTAATTAAAAATATATTTAAAATATTAACATAAATAGATTATTTATTTTATATTATTAAATGTAATCAATTATTTCTATATATAAATAATTATTTCTCTTTGAAAATAAATTATTTAAAATTATATTATTTTACTATCATTTAAAGTATAAGTTTTTTTATATTACTATTATTTTAAAATAAAGATTATAACAAAAAAATAAGCAAAATACCAATACTAAAAAAATAAAACAGATTTCTTAAACTAAAAAAGTGGATGTGACTATAATTTTTTTAAAAAACGACCTAAAATATTACCTTTGTAAGGTCTTTAATTAAAATATAAGTATATGTCAGAAATTGCTGCAAAATATTCCCCTGTTGATGTAGAATCTAAATGGTATAACTATTGGTTGGAAAATAGATTTTTTCATTCCGAACCTAATGAAAAAAAATCTTATACTATTGTAATTCCTCCTCCTAATGTTACCGGTATATTACATATGGGACATATGCTTAATAACACTATTCAGGATGTGTTAATAAGACGTGCTAGAATGTTGGGTTATAATGCTTGTTGGATTCCGGGAACAGATCACGCTTCGATTGCTACTGAAGCCAAAGTTGTAAATAAGTTAAAAGAAGAAGGAATAAGCAAATTTGACATTGGTCGAGAAAAATTTTTAGAACATGCCTGGGAATGGACCCGTAAACATGGGGGTATTATATTAGAACAATTGAAAAAATTAGGTTGTTCCTGCGATTGGGACAGAACTAAATTTACTTTAGATGATGATTTATACAATTCGGTAATTAAATGCTTTGTAGACCTTTATAATAGAGGATATATATATAAAGGTTATAAAATGATTAACTGGGATCCTGAAGCTAAAACAAATATTTCAGATGAAGAAGTTATTCACAAAGAACAAAATGGAAAATTATATTATTTAAAATACCACATAGTGGGTGATAATTCATACATAGTAGTAGCTACAACCCGACCTGAAACTATTTTTGGAGATACTGCCGTATGTATAAATCCGCAAGATGAAAGGTATACTTTTTTGAAAGGAAAAAAAGTTATAGTTCCTTTGGTAGGAAGAGAAGTTACCGTTATTGAAGATGAGTATGTAGACATGGAGTTCGGAACAGGATGCCTGAAAATAACTCCCGCACATGATGTAAATGACTATAAATTAGGTAAAAAGCATAATCTGGAGAGTATAGATATATTTAATGATGATGCTACATTAAATAAAAACGGGAAACAATATGAAGGAAAGAATCGTTTTATTGTAAGAAAAGAAATAGTAGAAGAATTAAAACATCTTAATCTTTTAGAAAAAGAAGAAGATCATATAAATAAAGTAGGAACTTCTGAAAGAACCGGTGCTGTAATTGAACCTAAGATTTCAGTTCAGTGGTTTATGAAAATGAAAGATTTTGCAACCCCAGCATTAGAAGTGGTAATGAATAATGAACTTAAGCTATATCCTGAAAGATATAAAAACACTTATAAACACTGGTTAGAAGATGTACACGACTGGAATATATCTCGACAACTTTGGTGGGGACATCGTATTCCAGCATATTATTATGGAGAAGGAAAAGATGAATTTGTAGTAGCCGAAACCCGTGAAGAAGCATTAATAATAGCTCAGAAAAAAAATCCTTGTTTAACTTTAGAAAATTTAAAACAAGAAGAAGATGTTTTAGATACCTGGTTTTCCTCATGGTTATGGCCTATTTCTGTATTCAATGGAATTAATGAACCCGATAATGAAGAAATAAAATATTACTATCCTACACAAGATTTAGTAACAGGACCAGACATTATTTTCTTTTGGATAGCAAGAATGGTTATGGCTGGATATGCCTTTAGAAATGAAAAACCTTTTTCTAATGTTTATTTCACTGGTATTGTAAGAGATAAACAAAGAAGAAAAATGTCTAAGCAATTAGGAAATTCTCCGGATCCTTTGGAATTAATAAATAAATATGGTGCAGATGGTGTACGTGTAGGGGTTTTATTAAGTTCTTCGGCCGGGAATGACCTTATGTTTGATGAAGATTTATGTTTACAAGGTCGAAACTTTGCTAATAAAATATGGAATTCATTTCGGTTAATAAAGTCTTGGAATGTAGACACAACTAAAAAAATTCCTGCAGAAAATAAAGGAGCCATAAAATGGATAAAAAATAAAATAGCACAAACAATTACTTTGGTAAATACTGATTTTAAGAAATTCAGAATATCAGATTCTTTAATGAACATTTATAAATTAATATGGGATGATTATTGTTCATGGTATTTAGAAAGTGTAAAACCTCCATTTGGAGAAAAAATAGATTCTGTAACATATAATGACACACTTTTTATTTTAGAAGATTTATTAAAATTATTACATCCTTATATGCCATTTATATCTGAAGAAATCTGGCAAAATATAAAAGAAAGGGAAACTCATAATAGTTTGATTGTTGCAACTTATCCCTCTGCCAGTATATTTGAGGAAAATATCATTTCTGAATTTGAAAAAACTAAAGAAATAATAACCGGAGTACGTAATTTTAGGTCTGAAAAAAGTATTTCCCCTAAAGAGTCTTTAGAACTCATCATAAAATCTAAAGATGCTTTAAATAATGTTGAAATTATTAAAAAATTAGCTAATATATCCGGAGTACAACATAATTTAGAATCTCAACAACCAGTTTACACATTTCTTGTAGGTAAAACAGAATTTGCTATTCCTTTTTCACAAGCTATAGATATAGAAGCTGAAAAAAATAAAATACAAGAAGAAATTAATTATCTACAAGGTTTCTTAAAAAGTGTAAATGCCAAATTGTCTAATGATAAATTTATAAATGGAGCACCAGAAAAAGTAGTAGAAATTGAAAAGAAAAAACAATCTGATACTTTAGAAAAATTAGCAATACTTGAAGAAAATTTAAAAAACTTATAAAAAATATCTCTAATAAGTCAGATAAAAGGAATTGTTGTAACCGAAAATAATATATTTATCAAAGGATAAAAAATGAAATTTATAATAATTACATCGACACTCTATAAACTAAATAGATAATAATTATAATTGTATTTTAAAATTATATAATAAGTTATTTATTTTATACGAAATTGTAGTAGTTTTGTTAAAGTTAATTGCGTCTTATGAATTTAAGTGTTCTTTAAAATTATAAATCATTTAGGATAACCAACTTATTTAAAATTGAATATAGTGAAGTTATCCTATTTTTTTAAATTTATTATTTCATTTCAATTTTTTTTAGAGTATTAAAAAAAAACTTTTTATGAAAACTTTAATAATGAAAATATATTCTTTATTTTTCTTATTTTTTACAACCTTTTTAATTGCTCAAAATAAAACAGATACTTTGAATTTATCTGAAATACCTACACAGTTTACATTATCAAAAAAAATACATGAAACCTCAGGTGTGGAATTTTATAATGATTTTCTTTATACATTAAATGATAGCGGTAATCAACCTGAAATCTACAAATTAAATTCTCAAAATGGAGAAATAATACAAACCATTAAAATTAAGGATGCTACAAATGTAGATTGGGAAGAAATTGCCCGAAAAGGAGATACTCTATTTATAGGTGATTTTGGGAATAATTTAGGAAATAGAAAGGACCTTACTATTTATTCAATAATTATACCTCAAGGGACTTTATCAAAAAATATTGAAATCAATATATTACATACTTATTACTTTAATTTTGAAGATCAAATAAATTTTAACAATAAGGAATATCTAGTAACTAATTTTGATTGTGAGGCTTTTGTATACTATGATAAAAAACTTCATATTTTTACTAAACGATGGGGTGATTACCAGACAACACACTATGAACTTAATCTTAATACTACTAAAAAAACTCTTACTGCAAAAAAGATAGAAACTTTCAATACCGAATGTGTTATAACAGGTGCGGATATATATAATAAAGAATTATATCTTATAGGATATACTAAGGATGGACTTGCTTATACATGGAAATTTATAAATTTTTCTGATGGAAAATTTTTTAATGGAGAGGCTCAAAAAACTTTTATTGGTTTAACTCCTATGATTAGTCAGACAGAGGGTATAGCAATATCAAAAGATAAAATTTATATTACCGGTGAAGAAATGAATTATTCTTTATTTAAGGTACAGCCTACTTTATATATTATAGATAAAAATAAATTATAATTAATTTATTTACAATAAACTAAATATTTTTATTTAAATAAATACTTTAATTCTATAGTTCCATACCATTGAGTTTTTTCTTGTAAAGAAGTTTCTTTTGTTTGATAATTAATTGCAAGATTTAAAGCATAACGATTCCATGTTTTCATTATTCCTACAATTTGATGGTACAATAATGGATTTAATTTACCTGTAACAGGACCTTTATCTTTTCTAAAAGCACCACCTTCGATAGTTGCATTATAAGCATATACTAAAAGTGACGGTTGATAATAAAAGAAAAATTCCTTATGGGAATTTTTATCTTTTGCATTTAATCTCGTATTCCAATATGAAGTAGATAAATTATTATTAAACTTTCCCCATCTAATTAAACTACCCAATTTAATATTATCAAAAAATAAACCTGCTCTTGCTTCTGCAATAGCCTGAATTTCAAAATTATCTTTAATAGGAATTTCTTTAATCCATGTTAATTCTCCATTTATTCCTATGGAGTTTTTTAATTGAAAATCCCATTGTTTTTTTGGGTCGTACATATCAAATAAATGATGTATAAATACCTGTGTTTCTTTCCCTAAAGATATAGGTCCAATAGAAGCTATAGAAACTCCCCATTTTATCATTTCTTTATTTTTTGTAAACTGAGTTTGTTTATAAGATATATATAAATAGGCTGTTACTGGTCGATCTATATTTATTAGTTTAGAATAGTTTCCATTCTGTGCATTATAAATATTTTGTCCTAAAGAAAAAGTAGCTATTTTTAATGAATCTTTATTTTTTTTCGATTTCCAATTTACATAAAATTCTAGACCGTTGGTATAATATCCATCATCACCTAATAACATGTATGCATCATTTTCAGAAATAATACCAAATTCTTTTGTATAAAAATATTTATTATTTTGAGAAAATATATTTATATATATAAGAAATATTAATATAGATATATAAGATTTTTTCAAAATAATTAAATTTTATTTTATTGCAGCTTCAGCTTTTATCATTCTATAATTACCAGATAAATCTTTCTTTAACTCAACAAAAGTAAAATATTTCAAAAATAATTCCTGAGTTTCTTCACTTAAATTCTGATTAATTTCTATATATATTTTACCTTTTTCATTTAAATTCATCATAGAAAATTTGATAATTTCCTTATAAAAAATCAATGGATTTTCATCCGTCACAAATAGTGCTTCATTAGGTTCAAATTTATAAACTCTTTCATCCATATCTCTTTTTTCGGATTTTTTTATGTAAGGCGGATTAGATACAATAATATCATATTTTTTATTTGTATTTATTTTTTCAGAATCCAATAAATTTGTTTGAATATAATTTACGGAGACTTTATTAAGTACAGAATTTTTTTGAGATAGTTCTAAAGCTTTTTCACTCACATCAATACCATCTATTTGAGATTTAGGTAAATTTTTTGCTAAAGCTATGCTGATACATCCACTACCCGAACATAAGTCCATAATTTGTAATTTTTGATTTTTATTATTAATATCTTTTAAAATCCACTCGACCAACTCTTCCGTTTCCGGTCTGGGAATAAGAACATTTTTATTAACAAGGATTTCACAACCAAAAAATATTGTACTTCCTAATACATATTGATAAGGTATACCTTCTTTTAATTGAAATAATGCATTTAGAAAAAGAATATATTTTAAATCATTTTCATCTTTTAATTCATTTAAAGATAATTTTAAAATAGATTTATTTATATGAAGATAATTTTCAGCCAGAGCATAAAATATGATATCTATTTCTTGTGGAGAATATTGTTCAGATAATTGTTTAATATATTGCTGTCTGATTTCTGATAAAGATTTCATTTTAAAAATTTCTCTAAATTAATAAAAAACCGGAATAATTTTTTATTTATTCCGGTTAAGTATAAGTTATATTATACTATAATTTTTATTCTTCCTCTACTAAAACCCAACCTTCTTCAATTAGATTTTGCGCTTGTTTAAATTTTAATTCTTTAACTTCTCCGGTTCTTAAATTTCTTATATTAACCATTTCATTACGTCCTATTTTATTAACCCGTAACGGTTCTGAAACTTCTTTTGCTTGAGGAATATTCTTTTTATTTTCTTCAAAATCTCTACTTTCTATCGTTTTCTGTTTAACTTCTTTAGCTTGTCGTATTGAAGTTTCTTCAGGTTCTGAAGGAAGTCCTCCTTTAAATAAAAAAGAAATAATTTCTTTATTTGTCTTATCTAGCATTTCACTAAATAAAGAAAAAGATTCTTGTTTATAAATTACCAAAGGGTCTTTTTGCTCATAAACTGCAGATTGAACTGATTTTCTTAATTCATCCATTTCTCTAAGATGTTCTTTCCAGTTTTCATCAATTAATGCCAAAGTAATCCCTTTTTCAAAATCTTGTAAAAGTGCTTTTCCTTCAGAGTTATATGCTTCTTCTAAATCAGTAGTAACATTCAACACTTTTGTTCCGTCTGTAAATGGAACAGATATATTTTTATATTGATTTCCTTGTGCTAAAAATACATTGGAAATAACAGGGAATATTTGTTTAGCTGTATTATTTAATTTTTCTTTGTAATTTGATTCAGCTTGTTCAAAAATTTTGTCCGTAAGTTCCTTTTCAGTAAGTTTATTAAACTCATCTTCATTTACAGGTGTATCCATCGCAAAGATAGTAGCCAACTCAAATTCAAAATTTTTAAAATTTTTAGAATATTTATTATCTTTAGTAATAAGAGCTGCTGTATCAAAAATCATATTGGCAATATCGATACTTAGTTTATCTCCAAAAAGTGCATTTCTACGTCTTTTATAAATCACTTCTCTTTGCTTATTCATCACATCATCATATTCCAATAATCTTTTACGTATTCCAAAATTATTTTCTTCAACTTTTTTTTGAGCTCTTTCTATAGAATTAGTAATCATAGAATGCTGTATGACATCTCCTTCTTTATGTCCTAACCTGTCCATCATTTTAGCTATTCTATCAGAACCAAATAAACGCATTAAATTATCCTCCAAAGAAACATAAAACTGAGAGGATCCAGGATCTCCTTGACGTCCGGAACGCCCTCTCAACTGTCTATCTACTCGTCTGGAATCATGTCTTTCTGTACCTATAATAGCTAATCCTCCAGCTTGTTTTACTTCGTCAGTAAGTTTAATATCTGTACCCCTACCTGCCATATTGGTAGCAATAGTAACTACTCCAGAATTTCCTGCTTTTGCTACAATTTCTGCTTCTTTCTTATGTAATTTCGCATTTAATACATTATGAGGAATTTTCCTCATTTTTAATGCCTTACTTAACAATTCTGAAATTTCAACTGAAGTAGTCCCTACTAATACAGGTCTTTTATCTTCTTGAGATAAACGTATCACTTCATTTAAAACAGCATTGAATTTTTCTCTGTTTGTTTTAAAAACCAAGTCTTGTTGGTCTTTTCTTATGATTGGTTTATTAGTAGGAATTACAACGACATCCAGTTTATAAATTTCCCAAAATTCACCAGCTTCAGTCTCTGCCGTACCAGTCATTCCTGCTAATTTGTTATACATTCTAAAATAATTTTGCAGGGTAACTGTAGCAAAAGTTTGAGTAGCTGCCTCTATTTTTACATTTTCTTTAGCTTCTAATGCTTGATGTAAACCATCGGAATATCGACGGCCTTCCATAATACGTCCTGTTTGTTCATCAACAATTTTCACTTGACCATCTATTACTACATATTCAATATCTTTTTCAAATAAAGTATAAGCTTTAAGTAACTGGCTTAAGGAATGTATTCTTTCTGATTTTATAGCAAAATAACGCAAAAAATCTTCTTTTTCTTTATGTTCGTCTTCTTTAGAGAGATTTTTATTTTCAATATCTGCAAACACAGTTCCTAAATCTTCTAAAACAAAAAAGTTAGGATCTTCATTGCCTTTAGATAAAAATTCAATTCCTTTATCGGTTAATTCTACCTGATTGTTTTTTTCATCAATCGAGAAGTATAAATCTTTATCTGCTTCTGGCATCATGCGATTATTATCTGAGATAAAATAAGCTTCAGCCTTTAATAAAGTAGTTTTATTTCCTTCTTCAGATAAAAATTTTATTAAGGGTTTATATTTAGGCAACCCTCTGTATACTTGATAAAGTTTATGCCCACCTTCTTTTTTATCTCCTGAAGCTAATAGTTGTTTGGCCTCTTGAAATAATTTAGAGATTTCATTCTTTTGAGCACTAAATATATTTTCTACAATTGGTTTTAATTCTTGATATTCTTGTTTATCACCTTGAGGTATAGGACCTGAAATAATTAAAGGGGTACGAGCATCGTCTATTAAAACAGAATCCACTTCATCCACAATCGCATAGTTTAATTCTCTTTGTACTAAATCGGCAGGTGAATTTGCCATATTATCACGTAAATAATCAAAACCAAACTCATTATTAGTTCCATAAGTAATATCTGCCCAATAGGCTTGTCTACGAGATTCTGAATTAGGCTGATGTTTATCTATACAATCAATACTTAAACCATGAAATTCAAAAATAGGTCCCATCCATGCAGAGTCACGTTTAGCTAAATAATCATTTACTGTAACGACATGAACTCCTCTTCCTGGAAGAGCATTTAAATAAATTGGCAAAGTTCCAACTAAAGTTTTCCCTTCTCCTGTAGCCATTTCTGCAATTTTTCCTTCATGCAATACAGTTCCTCCTATATACTGAACATCATAATGCACCATATCCCATTTTACTTCTTTACCTGCGGCATCCCAACTATTATTCCATACAGCATTATCTCCTTCAATATTTACATAGTTTGTAGTTTCTGATAATTTCCGATCAAAATCTGTAGCCTTTACCACTAATTTCTCATTTTCTGCAAATCTTTTTGCAGTTTCCTTAATTACAGCAAAAGCTTGCGGAAGTAATTCCAATAAAACCTTTTCTTCTATATCATAAACTTCTTTTTCAAGTTTATCTATTTGAGCATATAAATTTTCTTTCTCATCAACATCATCAGTTTGTTGAGTTTTACTTTTTAAATCTGAAATTTGTGCTTTTAATTCTGAGTTAGCTTGGGCTATTTTTTCTTTGAATTCAATGGTTTTATTTCTTAATTCATCTGTTGATAATGAGGAAATACCAGACTCCTCCTTTTTGATTTTATCTAAGTATTTATTAAGTTGTTCAAGATCTTTTTTATGTTTATCTCCAATAAATAATTTTAGGACAGAATTTAATATATTCATTATCTAATTAATTTTTTTAGCATACAAATGTAAGAAAAATACTTTATCTACATGGTAGTATAAAGAAATAATAGGCACTAATTTAAGCAATTATAGACTAAATTTATTTTCGCCTAATTAATACTCATCCTCGTTCCACAGAAAATCATCATCTGTAGGATAATCAGCCCAAATTTCTTCTATATTATCATAAATTTCACCCTCATCTTCAATTGCTTGTAAGTTTTCTACTACTTCTAAAGGTGCACCGGTTCTAATTGCATAATCAATTAATTCATCTTTGGTAGCAGGCCATGGTGCATCACTTAAATATGATGCTAATTCTAAAGTCCAATACATTACAATTAAATTTTTTATTATTACAAATAACTTTAATATTTTATTTTTCCATTTTCGACACATCAAACTTCAAGCCAAAATATTTAACTTTTTATTTTGATTATTTAAGTTTAATCTGAATAGTTTTATTTATTACTATTAAAAATTAATATTTAAATACCTTAAAAATTGCTTAGACATATTGACATGAAATTTTATATACTTTCCTTATTCCTTAATTTAAGAATATACATTTTTTCATCATTAGAAAATAAATAAAAAATAATGTAACATTTGTTTAAATGCAACTAAAAACTTAATTAAAGAAATTCATTTTGAATGAATGAAATTAATAAAGTCTTTTACTATTGAAGTATAATTTAGAAACAGTTATTTTTCATAAACAGAAAGCATTAGCTTAAGCAATTATATTTCCACAACTTTGGTTGTGAATAAATAATAAAAGCATCAAAGAACATAATCAGAATAATAAATAATTATTTATTATTCAAAACTATTAATTAAAAATATATGCCAAAGAAGCTCCTAAAACAGACGTTCTTTCCTGTTTAGGATAATCTTTATATATATCAATTAAACCATAATTATAACGTATAGAAAATTCAAAATTTCTTAAAATGCTATAACCTATACCAAAACCTATAGATAAATTAATATTTTTAGGCTTATCATTATAATATAATATATCTAAATCTTTATTTTTTTGTGATACCAAAAATCCTATTTGTGGTCCTATTTCACCAAAAAATTCACTGTCTGCTTCAGAAAAATAAGCCCTTAACATTAAAGGTATATTTAAATAATTTTGAAAATATTTTATAACATGGCTTGTATGTTTATCCTTTTCCCCTTCTAAGGAATAAATAACTTCCGGTTGAAAAAAAAACTGATTATTATTATCTAAAGGAATCTGACAAAATGCTCCAAAAGATCCTGAAATTCTTCCCTCAGATTCTTTATGTATTTCAGATATATTACTTCTGTGCACAGATCCTTTTATACCTAATCTAACTTGTGAGTAAGTGATAACAGGAAATAATAGAGTCAAAAGAACTTCTTTACGAAATAAATTTTTCATAATATATTATGTTTTTATATTTATCCTAAAACAGATGCTACGGTATTTCCGATCTTTGCAGGCGAATTTACTACATGAATTCCACACTCGGACATAATTTTCATTTTAGCTTGAGCGGTGTCATTTTCTCCTCCAACTATAGCTCCTGCATGTCCCATAGTTCTCCCTTTAGGAGCTGTTTGACCTGCAATAAACCCTATAACAGGTTTTGTAGTACCTAGTGATTTATACCAATGAGCAGCATCAGTTTCTAGTTGTCCACCTATTTCTCCAATCATCACAATACAATCTGTTTGAGAATCATTTATTAATAATTCCATAGCTTGTTGTGTAGTTGTACCGATAATAGGGTCTCCTCCTATGCCTATTGCTGTAGAAATTCCATATCCTGCTTTTACGACTTGATCTGCTGCTTCGTAGGTTAATGTTCCTGATTTAGAAACGATACCTACTTTTCCTTTTTTAAATATAAATCCGGGCATGATACCTACTTTGGCTTCATCTGCTGAAATAATTCCCGGACAATTGGGACCAATTAAAATACAATTATAATTTTTGATATAATTTTTAACTTTAACCATATCTTGAATTGGAATACCTTCTGTAATACAAACCACTACTTTGATTCCAGCTTCGGCAGCTTCCATTATAGAATCAGCAGCAAATGCCGGAGGAACAAATATAACAGAGGTATCTGCTTTCACCTTTGCTACAGCTTCTTTTACAGTATTAAATACAGGTCTTTTCAAATGAATAGATCCTCCTTTACCTGGGGTAACCCCTCCTACTATCTGCGTTCCAAATTTTATCATTTGTTCAGCATGAAAAGTTCCTTCTTTCCCAGTAAAGCCTTGAACAATTATTTTTGAATTTTTGTTAACTAAAACCGACATAGTTTCTCATTTTGTATAAAACAAATATATCTATTTTTTTTAATTCTTATATCATTTAGTTAACCTTTTCAATTTAGCCAGTTCTTTTAACATCTTTTTTGCTTCATCTGCCGGATAACCAAAGTAGGTTTTTCCTCCTTCTAAACTTTTAGAAACTCCTGATTGTGCAAGAATAACTGCTTTACTACCTATAGTTAAGGATGAGGCAAAACCAGCTTGTCCCCATATAGTCACTTCATCTTCAATAATACAACATCCTGCTATTCCAACCTGAGAAGCTATTAAACATTTTTTTCCTATAATTGTATCATGTCCTATCTGAATTAGATTATCCAGTTTAGATCCTTCCCCAATGATAGTTGAAGATGTTACACCTCTATCAATACAACAGTTTGATCCGATTTCAACATCATTTTCTATTTTTACATTGCCAAAAGATTTTAGCCTATCATAATAATTACCTCTGTTTTTGTAATAAAAAGCATCCCCACCAATCACTGTTCCTGATTGTATAATAACATTATCACCAATTTCAGTATAATCATGAATTGTTACATTTGGAAAAATAATACAATTTTTTCCAATCTTTACTTCTTTACCTATAAATACATTAGGTTGTATAATTGTGTCTCTCCCTATTTCTAAATCATTTGAAATCATTTGATTATATATCTCAAATTTTTTGAAATATGAGTTAATTTTATTAAAATCTCTAAAAGGATCTTCGGAAATAAGCAAAGCTTTTCCTTCGGGACATTCAACTTCTTTATTAATAAGAATTACAGTTGCATTACTTTGTAATGCTTTATCATAATATTTAGGATGATCTACAAAAACAATTTCACCTTTTTGCACTCTATGAATTTCATTAGTACCATATATAGGTAAATCTGCTTCTCCTATATATTTTGAATTAATTATTGAAGCAATGCTCTTAAGTGATTGTATTTTAGGGAATTTCATTTAATTTATAAATAGAAAAATTTATATATTTTTATTTTATTCTTTCTATATAAGAACCGTCTTCTGTATTAATTTTTATTTTTTCCCCTGCTTCTATAAATAAAGGTACTAATACTCTTGCTCCTGTTTCAATAGTTGCATTTTTTAATGCATTTGTAGCTGTATTGCCTTTTACCCCAGGTTCTGCTTCTATAACTTCCATTATTACACTTGGAGGTAGTTCAGCAGATAAAGGAGTATCATCATCTTCTTTTAAAATAATCATAACTTCTTCTCCTGACTTCATAAATTGGGAATTTTCAATCAAATTTTTATCTATATAAATTTGAGAGAAATCATCATTATTCATAAAATGAAATCCGTGATCATCATCATACAAATATTGATATTTTCTAGTTATAACTTTTACTTCTTCTATTTTGCTCCCTGCAGAAAACGTATTATCTACTACTTTACCTGAAGTTAATGATTTTAGCTTTGTTCTTACAAAAGCAGGTCCTTTACCTGGTTTAACATGCAAAAACTCTATTACTTTATAAATGTCATCATTAAAATTGATACAAAGTCCTTTTTTAATGTCTCCCATTCCTGCCATAAATATCTATTTTTTGTTTTTTATAATCCCATTGAGTTAAAGCCTCTCATTACTCCTCTCATACTTGACTGTATAAATTGTATAATTTCATCTCTTTCCGGAGTTGCTTCAAATTCTGCTTCGACCACAGATAGAGCTTGAGTAATGTTCATTTTCTTTTGAAATATAACACGATATATGTTTTGTATTTCTGCAATTTTTTGAGAATTAAATCCTCTCCTTCTTAAACCAACTGAATTAATTCCTACATAGGATAAAGGATCTCTGGCTACCTTCACATAAGGAGGAATATCTTTCCTTACTAAGGAGCCTCCAGTTACAAAAGCATGACTTCCTATGGAACAGAACTGATGCACTGCCGTCATTCCTGCCATTACAACAAAATCTCCTACATTAATATGTCCTGCTAAAGTTGTATTATTTGAAAAAATACAGTTATCTCCTACTACACAATCATGTGCTATATGAGAATAAGCCATGAGTAAACAATTATTACCAATAACTGTTTTCATCTTATCGGAAGTTCCTCTACTAATGGTTACACATTCTCTTATTACAGTATTGTTGCCAATATAGGTTAATGTTCTTTCTCCTTTGTATTTAAGATCTTGAGGTTCTGCAGAAATTACTGCTCCTGGAAATATTTTACAATTTTTACCTATTCTGGCTCCTTCCATAATAGTTACATTGGGTCCTATCCAAGTTCCTTCTCCTATTTCAACATCTTTATATATGGAAGAAAAAGGTTCTATTACTACATTTTTTGCAATTTTTGCATCAGAATGTACAAATGCTAAAGGCTGAATCATGTTTTAGTCTTTTGTTTTTACTACTTGTGCCATCATTTCTGCTTCTACTACCATTTGTCCATTACAATATCCATATCCTTGCATATGTACAATTCCTCTCCTTATTGGCTCTAATAAATCTATTTTAAGTATTAATGTATCTCCTGGTACTACTTTTCTTTTATGTTTCACATTATCTAATTTAATCAAGTAAGTTGAGTAATTTTGAGGATCTTCTACATTTTCCAGAACAAAAATTCCTCCGGTTTGTGCCATGGCTTCTATTTGTAATACTCCAGGCATTACTGGTTCACTAGGAAAATGCCCGACAAAGAACGGTTCATTTATCGTTACGTTTTTCACTCCTATTATGTGTTTGCTATCTACTTCCATAATTTTATCTATTAATAAGAATGGAGGTCGATGAGGGAGCATTCTCATTATATCTTTTATATTATAAACTGGTTCTTTGTGAAAATCAATTTCAGGTATGTTTTTTCGTCTAAATAACTTATATAGTTTATTTAATTTTTTTGCAAATTGTGTATTGCAATGATGTCCTGGTTTGGTTGCTATAATTTTTGCTTTCAATTTTACACCAACAAGCGTTAAATCTCCTACGACATCTAATAGTTTATGACGAGCAGCCTCATTGGGGTAGTATAAATTTACATTATCCAATATTCCATTGGGTCTAACTGTTACTTCCGGTTGTTCAAAAACTAATTTTAATTTTTCTAAAGTTTTTGACGAAAGTTCTTTATCAACATATACTATGGCATTATTTATATCCCCTCCTTTGATTAATCCGGCATCTAACAGCATTTCCAGTTCATGAAGGAAACTAAATGTTCGTGCTTTTGCAAAATCATTTTTAAAATCTTTTATGTCCTTCATTGTTGCATTTTGAGTTCCTAATACTTTGGTTCCAAAATCTACCATAGTCGTGACTTCAAAATGATCTGAAGGAATTGCTGTTATTTCTGATCCTGTTTCCGGATCTGTATAAGATACAATTTCTTTAATGGAAAAATATTCTCTTTCTGCTTCTTGTTCTTCTACTCCAACATTTTCTATTGCTTCAACAAAAAATTTTGATGATCCATCCATAATTGGTGGTTCAGAGCTATTTAGATCAATATATACATTATCTAAGTCCATTCCAGTGAGAGCAGCTAGTATATGTTCGCATGTATGAATTTTAACTCCTTTTTTTTCTAAAACTGTCCCTCTTTCTGTAGAAGTTACATAGGTTGCATCAGCTTCAATTGTAGGCTGACCTTCTAAATCTACTCGCACAAAAACAAAGCCTGTATTAATAGGAGCAGGCTTTATGGTCATAATGACTTCTATTCCTGTATGTAACCCTTTCCCTTTTAAAGTAAAGGGTTGTTTTATTGTCTTTTGTTTATCTGACATTATGATTCACTTTGAGTTTTACTATCTTTTTCTAATTTTTCTATTCGTTTTATAATTTCAGGTAACTGTTTAAAATAAACGAAACTTTTCTGATATTTAATATATTTTATTGCCGGTGAACCAAATAATCTTTCATTATTATCAACATCATTTGTAATTCCGCTCTGGGCTTGTAGTATAACATTATCTCCTACTTTTAAATGTCCGGAAATACCTACTTGTCCTCCTATCATACTCCATTGACCTATTTTTGAAGAACCGGCTACACCTGCCTGAGAAGCTATTACAGTGTGTTGACCAACTTCTACATTATGAGCAATTTGAATTAAATTATCTAATTTAACTCCTTTTTTTATTAAAGTAGATCCTATTGTTGCTCTATCTATTGTACAATTAGCTCCTATTTCTACATCATCTTCAATAATTACATTTCCTAATTGTGGAACTTTTTCATATCCTTCTTTTGACTGACTAAAACCAAAACCATCAGCTCCTATTACAGTTCCTCCATGTATTACACAATTATTTCCAATAATACAGTCATTATAAATTTTTACGCCTGGACCTATTAAGCAATTTTCACCAATAACTACATTATCTCCTAAATAAGCTTGAGGATATATTTTAGTATTATTACCGATTTTAACATTTGAGGCTAAATATGCAAATGCTCCTATAAAAAGATCTTTACCTAATGTCACATTATTAGATATGAAAACAGGTTCTTCTACACCTGTCTTTTTTTCTTTCATTTCATTATAAAATCTTAATAATTGATTAAAAGCTGAATATGCATCTTCTACGGATATAATAGTAGGTAATTCTGAAATATCTTGAGGAATTAATTTTTCAGATATTAATATTATGGAAGCTTTATTACCTTTCAAAAATTCTTGATATTTTTCTCCACCTAAAAAGGTTAAAGTTCCTGGAATACCATCTTCTATTTTTGAAATATAGGAAACCAATTCTTCAGGATTTCCTATTACTTTTCCGTTAACTAAATCAGCTATCTGCTGGGCACTAAATTTCATAATTTGCAAATGTAAACATTTTATTAAAATTACAAAAATCTTTGTATGAATCCACCTATTTCCCTAGGCACACATATATGATATTTTATTATATCTTTACTTAAACCTTTAATAAATACTTGATTATTCATTTTTTCTAAATCAATAACTTTACCACTTTTCAATAATAATTTTATGGGGTCTTTCGTACTATTGTATGGTAATATATTTAATTTATTTTGATGAATGAAATAGTTACCTTTTTTAATATTGTAAATTTTTTCCGTTTCAATTAATAGTTTCTCAATTACGTTATTTGTTAATGGTTTGGGCATTATAAGTGAAACAGGCAATTTTCTTTGAATAATGCTTTTACTTAATATTTGTAATATTTTATCGTCATGATACTGCCAAAGTTGTAACGCGGAAATTATATCTGAATCATCTAAATGAGAAAATTGATATAAATCTTCATTTTTTAAATCACTAAAATCTGTTTTTGTTAAAAAATATTGAAGCGTTGGAGTTGTAGGCAGTTCTTCTCCCTTATAAAATAATTTTTTTGCCCGCTTTAAAGCTTCAATTAAATAAAATTCAGCCGTTACCGAAGTTTTATGAAAATATACCTGCCAGTACATAAATATTCTTGAGGTTAAATATTTTTCAATGGAATATATACCTTTTGCGTCAATAACTAATTCATCATCAATAACATTCATCATTGTAATAATTCTTTCAGAATTTACATTTCCTTCAGAAACTCCTGTAAAAAAACTATCTCTTCTTAAATAATCTAATCGATCTAGATCTATTTGACTTGAAATAAGCTGATGAAAAAATTTTCGAGGATACTTATCTAAAAAAATATCTATTGCTAAAGATAGTTTACCATTAAATTCTTCATTGAGTAATTTCATCAAAGTTAGTGATATTTTTTCATGATGTATACCATTTATAATGGTAGATTCCAATGCATGCGAAAATGGTCCGTGTCCAATATCATGTAATAATATAGCTATTTTTGAAGCTCTTTCTTCATCTTTTGAAATATATACCCCTTTTTCTTTTAATGATCTTAAGGTTATATGCATAAGCTGCATGCAGCCTAAAGCATGTAAAAAACGTGTGTGAGTAGCTCCCGGATATACATAATAACTTAACCCTGTTTGAGAAATTCTTCTTAATCTTTGAAAATAAGGATGTTCTATTAAATCAAAAATTAATTCATCCGAAATACTAATAAATCCAAGTACGGGATCATTAAATATTTTCTTTTTATTTATTCTAGTTTCTTTTTTATACTCTTTCAAAAGGCATATTTTTTGTATTTTTATATGCAAAAATAAAATATTTAAAATGATTGCAAAAATATTATGGATCGATGATGAAATTGAAATGCTTGAGTCTCATTCTATATTTTTAAAAAATAAAGGATATGAAGTAACAGGAATAAATAACGCACCTGATGCTTTAAAATTAATTACCGGAGGGAATTTCCATGCGGTTTTATTAGATGAAAATATGCCGGGAATGGGTGGTTTGGAAGCTTTACAAAAAATTAAAGAAATTGAAAACACTTTACCAGTTATTATGATAACTAAAAATGAAGAGGAAGACATTATGGAGGAAGCTATTGGTGAAAAAATTTCTGACTATATTTTGAAACCCGTTAATCCCAATCAGATATTATTGAGTTTAAAAAAAGTTTTAAAGGGAGATGAAATTATTGAAAAAAAGACGGTTCTAAATTACCAACAAGATTTTCGTAAGATTTCTATGGATTTAATGTATGCAGAAAATTATAATGATTGGGTACAAATATATCTTAAACTAATACAATGGGATCTTAAATTCGATAAATTAGAGGATGCAGAAATGACAAGCATTCTTCAAAACCAGAAAGAAGAAGCTGATAATTTATTTTCCAAGTTTATTGAAAAAAATTATAGAGATTGGCTTCATACTGATGTAAAGCCTAAAATGTCTCATACTGTTTTTAAAGATGTAATAAGACCTACCATTGAAAAAAATGAGAAGGTATTATTGTTAATGATCGATAATTTACGTTATGATCAGTGGAAAGTTATACAACCTTTATTTAGTAAGTATTTTAATAAAGTCACTGAACAATCTTATTTTAGTATTTTACCTTCCTCTACTCAATATGCAAGAAATTCTTTTTTTTCGGGTTTGTTACCTCTCGAAATTGAAAAAAATTTCCCTCAATATTGGGTTGGGGAAAATGATGAGGAACAAAAAAATCAATTTGAAAATGAGCTATTAAATGCTCAATTGCAAAGATTAGGATTAAAAGACCTAAAAACTAAATATTTTAAGGTACTCAATGCTGATTTTGAAAAAAAAATATATGAAGATTTTAAAATTTATAATAATTTAGATCTTATTACTATTGTTTACAATTTTATTGATATACTCTCTCATGCTAAAACAAATAATAATATTGTTAGTGAATTAATAAGAGATGATAAAACTTTTCGTTCATTAACATACACATGGTTTGAAAATTCAAGCATTCTTAAAATTGTGCAACAAGCTGCTGAAGACGGATATAAATTGATTATTACTACTGATCATGGAACTATTTATGTGAAAAAACCTAGCAGAGTTATAGGGGATAAAGAATCTTCTACTAACCTAAGATATAAATTAGGCAAAAATCTTCAATATGAAGCAAAAGATGTATTTGCTGTAAGTGATCCTGAAGATTTCTTTTTGCCAAAAGTAAACGTAAACTCCAAATATATTTTTGCTAAAGAAAATAAATTTTTTGCTTATCCTAAAAATTATAATCATTATGTGAATTATTATAAAGATACCTATCAGCATGGTGGTATATCTCTTGAAGAAATGATTATCCCGATTGTAGTTTTAGAATAATATAATTTTTTAGCATAAATATTTATTGCCTAAGAATTATTATGGATTATCTATTTTTTATTACATATTTATATATTGTATTAAGGTAAGAACTTTATTTTACTTTTTTATTTAAAAACTCTTTTTCTCTTTATTTTTTTTAATATTAATCGATTAAATTTATTATTGGTATTTATTAATTCTAAATATATAATCGAAATTATAATATATATCTAGTTAAATATTAACTGTTATAAAAAATTTACAAGAGTTTTGTATATTTACCAAAATTATTTTTGATATATGAAAATTAATCAATTTATATTATTTATTTGTGTTCTTTGTATGTTTTCAAGTTGTAGATCTGAAAAAATTATAGTTAATAAAAAAATTATAAATACGGAGGGAGAGCCTATGCTTATTGGAAGGATAACAACTGATGCCTTAACGTCTCCAGATTTTAAAGATTGGTATCTTAAAGAATATGACTCCTATATTCCAAAGAAAAAGTTTATAAATACAATAAGAAGGAAAGCTAAATTTTATAGAATAGAAATTTTTTTAGGTACTTGGTGTAGTGATACGCAAGAACAACTTCCTCGATTTTTAAAGATTCTTGATGAATCAAAATTTCCTAAGAAAAAAATTGATCTATATGCTTTAAATAAAAATAAAGAAAGTTTTTATGGAGAACAAAACCAAAAAGGTATTACCAGAATACCTGTTTTTATAATATATAAAGGTGAAAATGAAATAGGAAGAATAACTGAAACCCCCACTCATGAAACTTTAGAAGAAGATCTTTATAACATATTTTTAAGAAAATAATTTAATTTTTAGATATTTTTATGTAATTATATCAATTTTTGCATAGTTTATGCATATATAATTATATATATATTTAAGCATATGTTAGCAAAATTAACTAAAATTATTATTGTAATTGCCTGTTTTATTATTGGAGGTATAATATCTATTTTATTATTTAAAAATTTCTCAACTAAAGAAAATAACATTGTTGATACAAGGATTATAAATCATGAGATACAACGTTTAAATAAAATGATTGTTATAGAGCAAAATTATTCTGCTTTCAGAACTAAAAAATATAATGATTATAATCCTAAATATTTAAATTTTCTTAATAAAAATATTGTTTTATATATTACTGCTAAAGCTCAGGTTACTTATGATATGAAAAAAATGAAAATTAATGTTGATTCTGTTAATAAAAAAATAAAAATAATTTTTTTACCAGAACCAGAACTCAACGTTTATCCTGATGTAGAAATATATAGTATGGAAGAAGGATTGTTTAATAATTTTTCCAAAGCTGATTTAAATTCAGTAATGACAGAAGGAAAAAAAGATATACAAAAAGAAGTGGAAAACTCTAATATAAAATTATTAGCTTACAATCAATTAATTTCTAATTTAAAAGATCTTTATATTATTGCTCGCTTATATAATTGGAAAATAATTGATGAAACTCCTTATGCAAAAGAATTAGAACCTTTAAAAAATTAAAAATGAATCTAATTATTAAAAATACTTTATTTCATATCAAGCATAATCAAACCGGAAAGTAATTCAGGTTCTATATAAGTACTTTTTGCAGGAATTTTTAAATTTAAATCCGAAATTATTTTTAAATCTGAAAAAGGTATTGAATAAAAACCAAATGCGATTTGATAATCACCATAATCCACAACTTGTTTCATATTTATAATCCCTTTTATATCATTTGTTCCTTTAAGATATGAGACTAGTTTTTTTTCTTCATTTTCATCGGAAATATTAAATACAGGACCGAGAATAAATTTATTAAATAGATAAGTGTCTATATTACCTAAATCATCAGGAGTTCCTCTATACTCATGTTTTATATATAAACCATAAAATTTTTTATCAAAATACATACTTATATGATGCTTATGAGAAGGAAAATATGGTTGATCCCCCTTTTCATTTATGGTAAAATATTTTTCTAATTTTGTAAATAATTTATCTTTTGATAAAGAACCTAAAGATTTGATTAATCTATTATATTCATATATCTTTAATGAATGACTTGAAATTAATAAGGACATAACCTGATGGTTCATATCAAATAAAAAATCTTTAGATTTTGCTTTTTCTTTTATTTTATCTGAATGTTCTATTGCTGCAGCCATTCGATAATGTCCATCTGCTAAATATAATGCAGGAAGATTTTCTATAGTTTCTTTAAACTGAGCTAATTTTAACCGATTATCTACTTTCCATATTTTATGCGAAATATCTAATTCATCCTCAATATGAAAAAGGGGTTTACTTTTCATTTCGAGCTCCATCATTACATCTAATTTAGAATTAGAATCATATGTTAATAAAACAGGATTAGTTTGTAAATAAGTAATATCTAAGAATTCGGTAAATATTTTTTGTTTTTGTTCAATTGTTTTTTCAGGTATTTTTACACGATTTTCTTTAAAGTCTTCTACTGAAACCAAACCTATAATCCCTTTAAAAATTTCTCCATTTCTTTTCTTTTGTTCATATATATAAATTGATGCCGGATCATGTTCTAAAAGATTTTCGTTTATATACTCTTCAAATCTTTTTCTAACTTTTTTAAACCTGTTTTTAAGAGGACTTTCTCCTTTAAAAAAAGTAGGTCTTATTATATCTATATAGGAAGGATTTTTATCTTTTAATTTAGCTTTAATTTGCTCTTCTGTATATTTCTCCGGAGTGTATATGGGAAATTTTTCTATATATTCTTCTTTTATATGGATTCCTTTAAACGGTTTAAAACTTAACATAGTCTTCGGTTAGGATGATAAATTTTGATGATTATTCTTATAAAAGCTAATTATTTGTTCTGCTAATTCTATTCCAACTCTTTCCTGTGCCTCAAGTGTATTACCTCCGATATGAGGAGAAAGGGATAATTTTGGATTCATTAATAATGTAATTTCAGGTTTCGGTTCTTTTTCAAAAACATCTAAAGCGGCACCAAATATTTTATCTTCATTAAGCGCATTTATTAAAGCAACTTCATCAATAACTCCTCCGCGAGAAGCATTAACTAAAACAGAAGTTTTTTTCATTAAATTAATTTCTTTTTCACCTATAATATATTTAGGCTGTTTAGGAACGTGAACAGAAATTGCGTCTGAGTTTTTTAAAACTTCTTCCATAGTTGTGGTTGTTAATGTAAAATCAACTTTTTGTCCATCAAAAAAATCTAAAGTTAATGTACGGGTTATTTTTTCGGCATCAGAAACAATAATCTTCATACCTAAAGCCAAACCTATTTTTGCTACTTCCACCCCAATTCTTCCAAAGCCAATAACTCCCAATGTTTTACCTCCAAGTTCCATGGCTTTTCCATAAGATTTTTTTAAAGCAGAAAAATTAGTATCTCCTTCTAATGGCATATTTCTATTTGAGTCTTGTAAAAAACGATATAAAGATAACATATGAGCAAAAACAAGTTCTGCTACAGATCTTGATGAAGCTGCAGGTGTATTTATTACATTAATCCCTTTTTTCTTAGCATAATCCACATCTATATTATCCATGCCTACTCCTCCTCTACCAATAATTTTTAAGGTTGGACATGAATCAATTAAATCTTTTTTTACTTGAGTGGCACTTCTCACCAATAAAACTTCTACTTTGTTTTCATTAATAAAATTTGCTAATTGCTCTTGGGCTACTTTATGATTTATAACTTCTAACCCTTCTTTTTCTAACACTTCTATGGCAGATGATGATATGCCATCATTAGGTAATATTTTCATAATTTAAATATATTAATATAGATTTTAGGCAGTTTTTTCTAACTCTTTCATGACATTTACTAAAGTCTGAACACCCTCTAATGGCATAGCATTATAAATGCTTGCTCTATAACCACCCACAGTACGGTACCCACCAATTCCTACTATATTAGAATCTTTCCACATTTTATCAAACTTTTCTTTTAACTTTTCCTCATCATTAAGAAAAAAACATACATTCATTAAAGAACGATCTACTTTTTCACATACTCCTCTAAATAAAGGATTTCTATCTACTTCTCCATATAAAAGATCTGCTTTAATTTTATTTCTTTCAGCAGCTGCACTAACCCCTCCTTGTTTTTCAAGCCATTTCAAATTTAATAAAGTGGTGTAAATAGCAAAAACAGGGGGAGTATTAGCCATACTTTCTTTGCTTATATGTACTTGATAATCTAGATAAGAAGGAAGATCACGACCTGTTTTTCCTAATAATGTTTTGTTTACTATCACCAATGTAACTCCAGCAGGACCTATATTTTTTTGTGCTCCTGCATAAATAAGAGCAAATTTATTAAAATTTAATTCTTTACTTAATATATCAGAAGACATGTCGCATACTAATGGTACAGAAGTTTCCGGAAAATCGTGCATTTCAGTACCGTAAACTGTATTGTTAGAAGTTAAATGTAAATAATCTACGTCTAAGGGTATTTCATAATTTTTAGGAATATATGTATAATTAGCCTCTTTAGAAGATGCTAAAACATCAATAACCCCTATTTTTTTTGCTTCTTTAATAGATGCTGAAGCAAAATTTCCACTATCTATATAAGCAGCTTTTGAACCTTTTTTTAAAAAATTTAAAGGAGCCATTAAAAATTGAAGGCTAGCTCCACCTTGTAAAAATAAAACTTCATGATCATCATCGAGCTTCATTAATTTTTTAACTAGGGCCCTTGATTC
The DNA here is from genome assembly GCF_002964965.1 of Apibacter adventoris. Lineage (NCBI taxonomy): Bacteria > Pseudomonadati > Bacteroidota > Flavobacteriia > Flavobacteriales > Weeksellaceae > Apibacter > Apibacter adventoris. Next base: position 36,812 of record NZ_PSZN01000008.1, on the reverse strand, counting down.
ATCCATAATAGCAACAAAATCTTTACTTCTATGTGATATTTCAATTAATGACAATCCACTTTTATTAAGGTCTAATATTGCTTCTGAGGCCTGCTGAAGAACTTCTTCTGGTAGTGTAGAAGGACCAGCACTAAAATTAAATTTTTTCATTAGTTTAAATTTTTAAGGTTGGGTGCATATCGTTAAATATTAAGATGAAGAATGTAAAAAATTCTTTTTAGCTAATAATTCTTCACTTGTTTCTACATGATTATCATCTGGGACACAACAGTCTACAGGACATACTGCTGCACATTGTGGTTCTTCATGAAATCCTTCACATTCTGTACATTTATCTGTAACTATATAATAAATATCATCGGATAAAGGTTTTTGAGGAGCATCAGCATCAATAGAAAGCCCCGTTTTAGTAACAATCATTCCTGTTAATTCAGTTCCTTCTGACATTTTCCAGTCCACAGCTCCTTCATATATAGCATTATTAGGGCATTCAGGCTCACAAGCTCCACAATTTATACATTCATCTGTTATTTTTATGGCCATACCGAATTATTTACTTTATTTTTGTTGCAAAATTATACAATTTTTTTTACATAATTTATATTAGCCATGAGTTTAGAACAGAAAATAAAATCCCTTGTAAAAGTTGGTGAAATTTTATATCAATTCAATCAAAACAAGGGTGAAAATTCTTCTTTTTTTTTAGAATTAGATAATATTGTAAAGTTTGCTGAAATTAAAAACCCCTGGTTTACGCAGAAAAATATTTTTACCGCATTTGATTATTGGGGAAATATTCTTACTTATGAAAACATCTCTAATTGGATTTCCAAATATAAAACAATAAATAATGCTGTATCTAAAAAAACAATAGGATTAATATTAGCTGGAAATATACCAATGGTTGGTTTACATGACTGTATTTGTGTATTAATAACCGGACATAGAGCTCAAATTAAACTATCATCCAAAGACAATATATTAATCCCTTTCATTTTGAATCTATGGAAAAATTTTTATAAAGATTTAGAATTCAAAATTGTTGAAAAATTAGAATTTTATGATGCAGTTATAACAACAGGCAGTAATAATACAGCAAAATATTTTGAATATTATTTTAAAGATATTCCTCACATAATAAGAAAAAACCGAACCTCTTTGGCTATTTTAGAAGGAAATGAATCCGGCAAAGATTTAGATAATTTAGCTAAAGATATATTTACCTACTTTGGCTTAGGATGTAGAAATGTTACACAAATATTTATTCCTGAAAATTATAATCTTGACAATATTTTTAAATCTTTTTTACCCTACCAAGACGTTATAAATCATAATAAATACACTAATAATTATGAGTACAATAAGGCTATATATCTCATGAATGAAGATAAATTTTGGGATAATAATTTTATTATGCTTAAAGAATCTGAAGATTTATACAGTCCTATTGGGGTAATTTTCTATAAGCATTATCATGAAATATCTTCTCTTAATAATTATATTTCACAAAATAAAAATAAAATTCAGTGTGTTGTTTCTAATTCAGAATCAATACGATTTACAAAAATTTCATTTGGTAAAACCCAATACCCTAAACTTAATCAATATGCAGATGGCATTGATACTATAGAATTCTTATTAACTCAAATATAAATTATATAGATTTTTGTATTCCTAAATTTAAAAATAAATATTATTTTTACTTTATAAATTATAAAAAATAAATTATTACTCTTATGAAATTATTACAAGGCTTGGGTGTAGCTTTAATAACACCTTTCAATGAAGATGGGTCAATTGATTTCCCTGCTTTAGAAAAAATAGTACATTATAATATAGAAAATGGAGTGGACTATTTTGTAGTTTTAGGAACAACTGCAGAAAGTGCTACACTAAGTTCTGAAGAGAAAAAAAAAGTAATTGATTGCATAAAAAAGAGTAATAATAAGCGTTTGCCTTTAGTTTTGGGAATAGGAGGAAATAATACAAATGAAGTAATTAGTCAAATACAATTAGCAGATTTAAAAGATTTTGTATCTATATTATCGGTATCTCCATATTATAACAAACCTTCTCAAGAAGGAATTTACCAGCATTACAAAGCCTTGACCCAAGCTAGTACGAAACCTATTATTTTATATAATGTTCCCGGAAGAACAGCCTCTAATATAGAAGCAGCCACAACTTTGCGTTTAGCAAATGAATTTAGTTCTATTATAGCCATCAAAGAAGCTTCTCCTAATTTTTTACAATCAACTTATATAATAAAAGATAAACCTGAAAATTTTATGGTAATTTCCGGAGATGATGAACTTGCTTTGCCAATAACTCTTGCCGGAGGAAGTGGAGTAATTTCTGTTATTGGACAAGCATTACCTAATTTAGTATCTTCTATGATCCATTTGGGATTAGAAAAAAAAGTAGATGAAGCTTATAAAATTCATTATCAAATACAGAATATTTTCAAATTAATTTTTAAAGAAGGAAATCCTGCCGGCATTAAAGCATTACTCGCTATTAATGGTTTATGTAAACCCTATACCCGGCTTCCTTTAGTACATGCATCTGAACAATTAATTCACGATATAAAAATAGAGCTAAATCGTATTTCCATATCATAAGGTATTATACATAAATAAATTTTGACTTTGAAAATCATTTTCTAATTCATAAAACGTTAATTTTTATTTGTTTTAATTATTAAAAAAATGTAATTTTGCAAGCTGATGAAAAAAATAATTCTTACAAGTTTTATATTAATGCTTTTAGTAAGTTGTGAAAGAAGATTGAGTCGAGCATTAAAAAGCACTGACAAAGATTTTATATTAAAAGTAGCTGAAGAATATGAAGCTAGAAAGAAATACACACAAGCTATTAGTCTTTATGAATATGCTACAAAATTTGTAGTAGGTACAGATGAAGCTCCAGAAGTAGCTTATAGGAATGCCAACTTAAACTATCAAGATAAGAATTACCGATTAGCTGCCCATCAATTTAAAAATTTTGTACTCTCTTTTCCAAAAGATCCAAGAGCAAACGAAGCGGCTTATATGGTTGCTTATTGTTACTTTATAGATTCTCCGGATTATAACCTCGATCAAACGAATACTTATGATGCTTTAAAAGAATTACAAAATTATATAAATACCTATCCTAATTCTGATAAAGTTTCTTCATGTAATCAAATGATTGATGAACTTAATAGAAAATTAGAGAAAAAAGCGTTTGAAAATGCAAAAACCCTTTATAAAATTACAGAATATAAAGGAGCTATTATTTCATTAAATAATGTTTTAAATGATTTTCCAGACACAAAATTTAAAGAAGAAATAACTATATATCTTTTAAGAGCAAAAACTGAATTAGCTGTTAATTCTATACACAAGTTACAAAAGGATAGAATTACAGATGCTAGAAAAACTTATGATTATTTTATCGCACAGTATCCAAATTCTGAATATTTTGATGAATCTAAACGTCTAAAAAATAGACTAGATAACGCAGAACTAAGTTATGAAAATACTGAAAAAGCTATACAAGAATCTAAATCAAATTCAGAAGAAAATACCAAAGAGATAGAAAAAGACAGAAGAAAAATCAGCTAATATTAATTATAATAAATATAAACATAGTATCCAAGATATGAATTTAAAAGAATTACGTGCACCCTCTAGTACTATTACTTTTAATAAAGAAGAAATTGAAAGTAAAGTTGGAAATATTTATGAAGCCATAGTAATTATTGGAAAAAGAGCCGAACAAATTAATACTATTATAAAAAATGATCTAAACCAAAAGTTAGATGAATTTGCTTCTAATAGCGACTCTTTAGATGAAGTATTTGAAAACAGAGAGCAAATTGAAGTATCTAAATATTATGAAAAACTTCCGAAACCTACTTTAATAGCTATTCAAGAATGGTTAGATAATGAAGTTTATTTTAGAAAAACAGATACCCCGCAAATCTAATTTTTTTCTATGTCGGTTTTACAAGGGAAAAATATATTATTGATAGTAACTGCAGGAATTGCAGCTTATAAAACAGCTTCCCTTGTGAGACTTTTTATAAAAAAAGGTGCCCAAGTGCAAGTAATTATGACTCCTGAGGCTCATAATTTTATAACCCCGCTTACACTTTCTACTCTTTCTAAAAAACCTGTTTACACCCATTTTATAAAAAATGAAACAGGCGAATGGAATAATCATGTTAATTTTGCTTTAAATTCAGACTTTATTGTCATTGCGCCTGCTACTTCTAATACTATATCTAAAATGGCAAGTGCAGAAGCGGATAATTTAGCATTAACCACTTATCTTTCAGCAAAATCTACTGTTTTTTTTGCTCCTGCAATGGATTTAGATATGTATCAAAATCCTATAAATACGGAAAATATAAAAAAACTACAGTTAAAAGGCGATATATTAATCCCCCCTAATAAAGGAGAATTGGCAAGTGGTTTAGATGGTGAGGGAAGAATGGCTGAACCTGATGAAATAGTTACATATATAGAGCATTTTATAAGAAAAGATTTAGTTTTTTTTGGAAAGAAAATATTAATTACTGCCGGACCAACTTATGAACCAATTGATCCTGTAAGGTTTATAGGAAATCACTCTTCTGGTAAGATGGGATTTGAATTAGCAAAAGCAGCAGAAAAATTTGGGGCAGATGTTACTTTAATTACAGGTCCTACAAATCAAGTACTTTCTTCTTCATCTAACATTAAAAGAATTGATGTCGTTTCTTCGAAAGAAATGTATAAAGCTGTTTTTGACTATTATGCAAATACAGATATAGCCATTATGGCTGCTGCTGTAGCTGATTATCGTCCTGAAACGGTATCAAAAACCAAAATCAAAAAAACTGAAAATACATTTTCTATTTCTTTTGTTAAAAATGAGGATATACTTTATAACATGGGGAAAACTAAAGAAAAACAATTTTTGGTAGGTTTTGCTTTAGAAACCAATAATGAGGAAGAAAATGCTATAAATAAACTACAAAAGAAAAATCTTGACATTATTATTCTCAATTCTCTACAAGATAAAGGAGCCGGTTTTCAATCTGAAACAAATAAAATTACTATTTTTGATAAAAATAGAAAAAAAGACCTCTTTGATTTAAAATTAAAATCGAAAGTTGCAGAAGATATTTTACAATATATAGAATCCAAATTATTAGAATCTTCATAATTTCCTAAGGTATGAAACATTTTATATTGCTCTTGTTATTCTTATCTTTTCCTACTTATAATTTTTCGCAGGAACTGTTAGCTAATGTAATTATAAATTACAGTAAAGTACAGGGGTCTAATAATCAGGTATTTATAACTTTAGAAAAAAGTTTAAAAGATTTTATCAATAATACAAGTTGGACAAACCAACATTTATCTTTACAAGAAAGAATCAAATGTTCTTTCAGTATAATTATAGAAGAAAGAAAGTCTACAGATCAATTTAAAGGTTCTATTCTCGTACAATCCAGTCGTCCCGTTTTTAACAGTACCTATCAAACTCCCGTTTTAAATTATCAGGATAAAGATTTTACTTTTAATTATATTGAATCTGAAAATCTTACATTTAATGGGCGCAGATTTAGTGGAAAAAATTTAGTTGATGTTATTTCTTTCTATGTTTTTATGATCTTAGGATATGATGCAGATACTTTTACCCCTATGGGAGGAACAGAATACTTTAATACTGCTCAAAAAATATCAGATAATGCTATAAATCAAGGATATAATGGTTGGAATTCTTTTGACGGTCCAAGAACTCGCGGTGGAATTATTGCTGATATTATAAATGATAAGTCTTCGGTTCTAAGAAATATTTCTTATCAATATCATCGATTAGGATTGGACAATATGGCAACTGAAGAACAAAAGGCTAAAACAACTATTGCTAATAGTTTATTAGCATTAAAAACATATTCAGAAAATTATCAATTTTATCCATTAGACATATTCCTATCTTCTAAAAAAGAAGAAATTAAAAATATTTTCTCCGGTGGGCAAACTGTGACAGCTGTTAATATAAATGATTTAAAAACTTTACTTCAAAATCTATCCCCAATAAACAGCAGTGATTATTGGAATAAAATTAAAAACTAAAAAACATGTTGACTCATTTATCAATTCGTAATTATGCATTGATAGATAATCTTACTATTGATTTTCCTAACGGACTGATTACAATTACCGGAGAAACCGGTGCGGGTAAGTCTATTATATTAGGTGCTTTAAAATTAGTATTAGGTGAAAGAGCTGAAATTAAATCAATTAAAAATTCTGAAAAAAAATGTTTTATTGAAGCTGATTTTCAATTATCTTCTAGTCAATTTTCTAATTTTTTTATACAAAACGATTTAGATTTTGAAGAAAATACAGTAATACGTAGGGAAATTCTTCCTTCTGGAAAATCTCGTGCATTTATTAATGACACTCCTGTTACTTTAGATACTTTACACGAATTAACATATCAACTTATAGATATTCACTCTCAATTTGAAACTTCTGATTTGTATAATGAAAACTATCAGATGGGATTATTGGATAAATTCTCAGGTCTTGAAATTCAATTTTCTGAATATATTTCTATATATAATCAATATATATTGGAAAAAAAGAAACTTGAGGAGTTATTAAAGCAATTTGATTCAAATAATAATGATTCTGAATATAATAAATATTTATGGGAAGAATTAGAAAATGCTGAACTAGAATCTCTTTCATTTTCTGATTTGGAAAACGAACTGAATATGATGAAAAATTCCGAATTCATTGCTCATATTATTTCTGAATCTCAACAATTATTACAAAATGAGGAAATAGGTACTTTAAACCAATTGCAAGAAATTTCTTCACGTATGGATAAAGGAGCTGTTTTGTTTCCTGATCTTGAAAAACTTGCCGAAAGGATAAACAGTGTAAAACTAGAATTGCAAGATATCACTTCAGAATATGATCTTTTACTAGAAAAATTAGAATTTAATCCTATACGATTTGAAGAACTTAATCAAAAATTTAATGAAATTAATACCTTATTGCAAAAACATAAAGTAAATTCTGTTGATGAGTTGCTTGAAATTAAAAACCATTTATTAAAAAAAACTACGAATTCTGAAAATTTAGAAAAAGAAATTTCTATTAGTCAGAAACAGATACAAAAATATATAAATGAACTCAATTTACATGCAACGGAATTACATAATAAAAGATTAGAAAATATTCCATTTCTTGAAAAAAGAATATTAGAAATTCTTACAAAATTAGGAATGGATAAGTCTAAAATAAATATAAAATTAGAAACTATCAATCATTTTAATGGATTAGGTTCAGATAAGATTTCATTTTTATTTTCTGCTAATATGGGGAAAAAGTTATTACCTATTGAAAAATCAATATCTGGAGGAGAACGCTCTAGGGTTATGCTTGCTATCAAAAAAATCATGGCTGAAAATGATAATCTTCCTACTTTGATATTAGACGAGATAGACACAGGAGTTTCAGGAAGAATTGCTAATGAAATAGGCATACTGATGCAAGAAATGTCAAAGACTATGCAACTTATTGTTATAACCCATTTACCTCAAGTTGCTGCAAAAGGAAATTATCAATTTAAGGTTGAAAAAAATGAGGTTGAGAACAAAACTCAAACCCAGATACGTTTACTTACTCCAAAGGAAAGAATAGAGGAAATTGCTCAGCTGATTAGTGGATCAGATGTTACAGATATTGCAAGAGCACAAGCTCAATCACTTCTTAATTAAACTAATAAAACTTTATTTACTTTAATGCACTATTGTAAGTTTATATTATTATTTGTTAATTTAAAATAAATTAGTTCTTATAATATTTTGAGATCGTTCTGGTCCTACTGATACTAAATATACTTCTACATCCAAATAACTTTCAATGAAATGTAAATAATCTTGAGCATTTTTTGGTAGTTCATTAAAAGATTTTATGTGAGAAATATCAGACTTCCACCCGTTTAACTCTTTATATACAGCAGTATATCCAGCTAATTCTTCTGTTGTTGCAGGAAAAGAATCAATAATTTTTCCCTCTTTCGTTTTATATGCTGTACATACTTTTATTTTATCAAACTCTGATAAAACATCAAGTTTGGTTATAACTAAATGAGTTATTCCATTAATCATACAAGAATACCGAAGAGCAACCAAATCTAACCAACCACAACGACGAGGTCTTCCTGTAGAAGCTCCATATTCGTTTCCTATTTCTCGAATATGTTCGCCAATATTATCTTCTAATTCTGTAGGGAAAGGACCATTCCCAACTCGCGTACAATAGGCTTTAGATACCCCGATTAAATATTGTAAACTGGTTGGTGGTATTCCCGCACCTACAGAAACTCCTCCTGTAGTAGGTGAAGATGAAGTTACATAAGGGTAGGTTCCAAAATCTATATCTAACATTAACGCTTGTGCTCCTTCAAATAATATTGTACGATCTTGCTGGATGGCATAATTAAGTTCAAATTCACTTTCAATAATCCGATGTTTTAATTTTTGACCAAAGGCTAAATATTTTTGGTATATTTCTTCAAATTTTAAAGGTTTTTTATTAAAGAGCTTTTCAAATAATGCATTTTTTACTAAGAGATTCTCTTTAATTTTAGCTTCTAATATTTCGGGATTAAGCAAATCAATAGCTCTAATTCCTACTCTAGCCACTTTATCTTCATAGCATGGTCCTATTCCTCTTTTTGTTGTACCAATTTGTCCTTTTCCTGCAAATTCTTCTCTATAAGTATCTAATAAAATATGATAAGGCATAATAATATGTGCTCTGCTGCTTATAAAAACATGATCTGTAGCCAAACCTCTTTTTTCAATCTGTTCTATTTCATCAAAAAATGCTTCAGGATTTACTACAACTCCATTTCCTATAATGCATTTTCCTTTACATTGAAGCACTCCTGAAGGTAAAAGATGTAATACAAATTTATCTTCTTTTACATATACCGTATGTCCTGCATTATTTCCTCCTTGATAACGGACTACATAATCAGATTTTTCTGCTAAAACGTCTGTTATTTTTCCTTTTCCTTCGTCGCCCCATTGAAGACCGACCACAACATATGTTGACATATTTTATTTTATTATAGTTGATTATTTTTTATTAGGAAAGAAACAAAGTGTAGATTCTTTCTTTACAAAATTAAATTAATCATGAGAAAAAACCTTACTTTCAAATAAAAGTCAGCTGTTTTTTTATTAACAAAAAAAATATTTTTTGTTAAAAACTTTTTAGTTTTTAGTTTTTATTTAATTTTTTCACCTTTTCATAAAGCTCTTAGATATGGAAGATATTTTGAGCTTATTGAATTTTTTTTACAACTTGAATATTTTATACGAACATAAAGTTTTGTGTAAAAAAATAAAATTTTATGATTTTCTATATTTTTTTTAACCTCCATAACCAAACTAACACAGCTAAAATATTTTTCTTATATTAATACATATGCTTTTGAATTTTAATTCTTGATTTAAAAGATAAAGTTTCTGTATAATTAAATTCTTAAATATATATTTTTGAAATTCTGATTAGAAACAATCGTGAGATTTTTTTATTCCGGAATATTTATTTCCTCCTAATAATTTTATATCCATCTTTACATCCTTTTTATTTATATTTATTACAGCTGCATATAAACCTGTGTTGCTAAACTTGATATAGATTAAATTTAGGAAACTTTCATATTAGAAAACAGAATTTTTCGCATTTAGAGTTTTTCATCTATTTTTTATTATCAGATTAAAAATAAATAAAAAAGAGATTAATTTAAATTATTAATCTCTATTATGTTTGATTATATATATTCTTATTTTGTCGGAATATTCTTTAAGATTTCTAATAGGTATTCCCAAAATTTTTGCACAGATGATATACTTACTTTTTCTTTGGGAGAATGTGCTCCTTTAATAGTAGGACCAAAAGAGATCATATCCATGCCCGGATATTTTTCCCCGATAATTCCACATTCTAAACCGGCATGACAAGCCATAACAAGAGGCTTTTCTTTGTTTTGTTTTTCATAAATATTTTCAGCCAGCTTTAATATTTCTGAATCTGGATTAGGTTTCCATCCTGGATAAGAACCTGTAAATTCTACTTTCATATCTGCTAATTCAAATGCCGCTTTTAAAGAAGTAGCTACCCAATATTTTGAACTATTTACAGATGAACGTGTTAAACAAAGAATTTGGATTTCTCCATTTTTCAATTCTACTCTTGCAATATTATTAGAGGCTTCCACTAAATCTTTTATATCAGGACTCATTCTATATACCCCATTATGTGCTGCTTGTATTGCCGATATAATTTTTTTACTATCTTCAAAGTTTAAAGAGGAGGTCTCTCCTTCTATTTTAGTTAATTCTATTTCTAAATTCTCTTCTATAGTGGAAAATTCTGTTATTATTTCTTCTCTTAATTTTTCAAATTGCTGTATTAGTTTGTTTTTTTGATTATCCATTAAACAAAAAACAGCTTCTGCTTCTCTGGGGATAGCATTTCTTAAACCGCCTCCATCAAATGAAATTAAATGTATCTGTAAATCAAGGAAATCATATAAAAAACGATTTAAAAGTTTATTGGAATTGCCTAATCCTTTATGTATTTCCATTCCCGAATGACCTCCATGCAATCCTTTTAATACCAATTTATAAATACTATAATCATAAGGTATTTCAATTTCGGTATATTTGCCTTTTGCAGTTACATCAATTCCTCCGGCACATCCTATATCTATTTCATCATCTTCTTCTGTATCTAAATTTAATAAGATTTCACCAGATAATAATCCTGACTTTAAACCAAAAGCTCCAGTCATTCCGGTTTCTTCATCTACAGTAAACAAAGCTTCAATTGCTGGATGTTGTATTTCTTCAGAAGATAAAATACTCATAATAGTAGCTACTCCTACCCCATTATCAGCTCCTAAGGTAGTACCTTTAGCTTGTACCCAATCTCCATTTATTTCCATTTTAATACCTTCAATGTCAAAATCAAAATTAATATCATTATTTTTTTGACAAACCATATCTAAATGTGATTGTAAAACAACTTTTTTATGTTTTTCAAACCCCGGGCTTGCTGCTTTTTTTATAACAATATTTCCTACTTCATCTTCTAAAGTTTCTAAATGCAGAGTGTTTCCAAAATTTTTAATAAATTGTCTTACCTTTTCTTCTTTTTTAGAAGGACGTGGTACAGCATTCAAATCTGCAAAATAATTCCATAATTTTTTTGGTTCCAAATTTCTGATCTCTTGATTATCCATAATTTTCTTCTGTATTTTTTATTGATCAAAGTTCGGAATTTTCTACTTATGAAAGACTATATTTCATAGAACTTGATTTTTTTATGTCTAATTATAATTTTAATTTTAGCCTTAAAATAATTTATGAAGCTAGTCAATAATCCATTAAAATTAATTATGAAAAAGAAAAATTATGTAATTAAAATTGTATTTCCATTGTTACTGATAAATTTTATTTACGGACAAAATGAATATGGTTTTTATTCCAATAAATTATACAAAATAGAAACTCAAAATAATAAAGAATTATCATTCGATCACAAATATGCTAATTCATTTAAAATATGTAGATATTGCGAAAGTAAAGAAGAAGAGGCTCGTCAAAATGAAATTAGCTTTTACCCAAGAGAAATTTTTAAAGTTACAGCTAAGCGTGCATATTTTTATTCTTCGCCAGATGTTAATTGCCTAATTAGCCCAAGTCTATTTATTGTTCACAATGATAGGGTAATTGTTTATTCTGAATACGAGGAATTTTATTTTGTAATGTATTTAAAAAAAAATGGAGGAGATATTAGTGGATGGATGCCTAAAAAACAACTTATATCTACTGGTAAAAATATAGGTTCTAATAATTAAATATAAATATTTAATAAAGTTAATTTTATACTAACTATTTAAACAATTAATTTAAGCTTTTTTATGTATGTATATATTATTTAATATTGCAATTGGGGTATAATATATAATAAGTGATAATTAACTAAATTATTAATAGGTTTTTTTACAATTTCCCCTATTGTTAAATGATACTTTAATGCTACTGCTCTTAAAATATCTTCATAATAATGCGCTATAGAACCTATAAAATTAATTTCTAAATTTTTTGCATCTGTAAAAGCCATCACTTGGTTTTCAAAAAAAGTTTTCATTGCATCGTAAACCAAATTTTGAAAAAAAGGTTCCCTTTTATTTTCTACTATAAATCGATTAAAACTAGCAACAAAAGAATTGGCCCTTGGTTTTTGGTATACATTTTCTAATAATTCATCAATAGTTAATTTATATCTTTCCTTAAATTTTATTGATAAATATTCAGGTAATTTTTTATTAAAATAAGCATTTAATAATTTTTTACCTAAAAAGCTACCACTTCCCTCATCTCCAATAATCCAACCTAAAGAATGGATTTCTTTTTTGATTTCATTTCCATCAAAATAACAAATATTAGAACCTGTACCTAAAATACATATTAAAGCAGGTTTACCAAAGTAAGCTGAATAGGCTGCTCCTTTTAAATCATCTGTAATATTTATAACAGCATAAGGAAATAATTTTCTTAATATCTTTTCAATTATTGAATCAACAGATTTAGAAGAGCATCCGGCTCCATAAAAATAAAGATGTTTTATTTTTTGTGAAACACTATATATCTTTTTATTATTATGAATTTCTTTATCCATTTCTTCAGGTAGAGTAAATCTGGGATTAAAGCCTATTGTCTCTTCCCTTAATACTTCTTTTCCATTTTTCTCAATAATTACCCAATCAGTCTTAGTTGATCCACTATCTATAATTGCTATCATAATTATTCATATTTTATGTTTAAATTCATTTATTATATACTAAAATATAATCTAAAAAAAATTCAAAATAATGAAATTAATCATTATCTATTATTAAAATTATTATTTTATATAAAAAATACAATTAATTTTTAAATTTATAAAAATATAAAAGATAAGTTAAAATAGATATTTCATAAATCACTGTTCAATAAATATTTATTTTTTATTCTAAAAATTTATTGTAATTTAATTATCTTTGAAAAGTCAAATATTATTATTTATATGAAAACTAAGTATAAACCTATTGGAAAAAATTTATTTATAAAAAATAGACAAAAATTTGTTCAAAGAATGGAGCCTAAATCAATTGCTATTTTTAATAGTAATGATATATACCCCATAAGTGCAGATAGCACACTTCCATTTCAACAACATCGTGATATTTTTTACCTTTCAGGTATCGATCAAGAAGAATCTATACTGGTTATATGTCCTTATGCTTATCTTGAAGAGCATAGAGAAATGCTTTTTGTGCGTGAAACTAATGAACACATAGCTATATGGGAAGGAGAAAAATATACTAAGGAACAAGCTACAGAAGTATCAGGAATTAAAAATGTCTATTGGCTTCAAGATTTTGATAAAATACTAGATATTGTTATTCCACAAATGAATAATATTTATATAAATATTAATGAACATTACCGAGCTGAAAAAGTAGTAGAAACTAGAGAAGATCGATTCATAAAAAAACTTCAAAATAAATACCGAGCACATAATTACCTTAGAAGTAATCCTATTTTACAACATTTAAGATCTATAAAAGAACCTGAAGAACTTGAAATTATACAAAAAGCTTGTGATATAACAGAGAAAGGATTCCGAAGAATATTAAATTTTGTAAAACCAGGTGTATGGGAATATGAAATAGAAGCAGAATTATTACATGAATTTATACGTAACAGATCTAATGGTTGGGCCTATACTCCAATAATTGCATCAGGAAAAAACAGCAATGTATTACATTATATTTTAAATAACAAAGAATGTAAAGACGGTGATGTTATTTTATTAGATGTAGGGGCTGAATATGCGAACTATTCTTCTGATATGAGTAGAACCATTCCGGTAAATGGGAAATTTACAGATCGACAAAAAGAAGTATACAATTCCGTAATGAATGTTAAAAATGAATCTACAAAACTCTTAATTACTGGTAATAACTGGTATAGCTATCATGAAGAAGTAGGTAAAATTATGACTGAAGAATTATTAAAATTAGGATTACTTACCAAAGAAAACGTTAAAAATCAAGATCCTAAATGGCCGGCATATAAAAAATATTTTATGCATGGTAATTCTCATCATATGGGATTAGATACTCATGATTATGGTATATTAACTGAATATTTTGTTCCCAATATGGTATTTACAGTTGAACCGGGCATTTATATTCCTGAAGAGGGTTTTGGTATTAGAATTGAAGACAATGTGGTAATTCAATCTAATGGAGAGCCTTATAATTTAATGAGAAATATTCCTATAGAAGCAGATGAAATAGAAGATCTTATGAATTCTACTCCTACATAAAAATAATATAATTTCTAAACTTTTACATATGTTCAAATATAAAGATGTACAAAGAGTTGAGCGGATATCAAAAGATGATTTCTACCATAACTTTTACAAGACACAAACTCCGGTAGTAGTAGAAAAACTTACCGAAGACTGGCCTGCATATAAAAAATGGAATTTCGATTATATAAAAGAAATTGCCGGAGATAAAATTGTTCCTTTATATAATAATGATCCTGTTAGTGCAGATAAAAAAGTTAATGAGCCGGATGCCCGGATGAAAATGTCTGAGTATATAGACTTACTTTTAAAAGGTCCTACAGATCTAAGAATTTTTTTATTTAACCTTCTAAAACAGGCTCCTTCTCTCCAAAATGATTTTTCATTTCCTGACTTAGGACTAAATTTATTTAAAAGTTTACCTATGTTATTTTTTGGCGGAGCAGGATCTAATGTTTTTATGCATTTTGATATTGATTTGGCTAATATTTTACATTTTCATTTCGCCGGAGAAAAACAATGCATTTTAGTACCTCCAAGTGATACAAAATATATGTATAAGTTACCCTATGCTAATATATGTAGAGAGGATATAGACTTTGATAATCCTGATTTTGAAAAATGGCCGGCACTAAAATATGTCAATACATATAAGGTTCATTTATCTCACGGAGAAATGCTTTATATGCCAGAAGGATGGTGGCATTATATGCAATATCTAACCCCTGGTTTTTCAATGAGTTTACGTTCATTAGCTAAAAGACCTGCCAATTTTACAAATGCCGTACTAAACCTTTTTGTTAAAAGAAATTATGATAATTACATGAGAAAGAAACATGGTAAAAAATGGTTAGATAGTAAAAATGAGAAAGCTATAATAAACACTAATAAAGTTTTACAATCTTTATAAAATATAAAATGTAATTTTTAAAAGGAGATTAATTTATAATTAATCTCCTTTTTATTTTATACTTTGTAAAAATTATATTTTTTAATTCATACAATTATTTATTAGTTCTATTCAATATAAATAATTATCTATATATTAAACAACTATTTATTCATTATACAGTTTATTCATTTTTTGATAATTATGATGAAAATTAGAATCTATATTTTATTATAATATACTCAGCTTTGAATCTTAACTATAATACGGATAGTGAATGGACTGAATTATAAAGATATTTTCTTGATTATATAAATTATTAATTTTTGTTTAAAATAAAATATTTTATTACATTTGAAAAAAAGGAAAATATAATGATAACATTACTTTATACAGGAGTTTGGCCATTTGCTAAATTTATAGGTTTTCTATTATTTTTAATTATTGCTACAATGGGTTTTTGGTGTTTAATGTTTTTAGTGAGTATTCTTCCGTATTGGCTTACATATGGTATTGCAGAAAACAAAGGTAAAATAAATGCTGATGTTGAACCTGACTCTGTAAGAAGAAAAACCTTAGCAGAACAAGAAGGTGTTGAGGTTGTATTCAAAAAATAAAATCAAGACTTCAATAAAAATAAAAGAGCCGCTATAAAGCGGCTTTTATTTTTTATTAATTAATTTAAATTCAGTTATATTTATTTACAAAAACGCAAAAAAATAATTTAGTGTTTAGCTATAATCTTTAATGTTTCTTGAGCTATGGCCAGTTCTTCATTGGTAGGAATTATTAGTATTTTAATTTTAGAATCTTCTGACTGAATTTCGACTACTCTGTCAGGAGAATTAAATTTTTCATTTTTTTCTTTATCCAATTTAATGCCTAAAAAATCAAGATCTTTACATATTAAATAACGAAGATTACAATCATTTTCACCAATTCCTGCAGTAAAAATAATAGCTTCAGCACCGTTTAAAGCCGCCATATAAGCTCCTATGTATTTTTTTACCCGATAAGAATATAAATCCAAACACAAAACAGCATTTTTATCTCCCTCATAACTTAATTGTTCAACATCTCTTGCATCGCTTTTTCCCGTCATTCCAAGCATTCCTGATTTTTTATTTAGTAAATCATCTAATTCTTCGAAATTCACTCCACATTCTCTCACCATATAAAATAAAGCAGAAGGATCTATATCTCCACTTCGGGTTCCCATTACCAATCCGTTAAGTGGAGTAAATCCCATAGAAGTATCTATACTCTCTCCTTTTTGATTAATTGCAGTAATACTTGCACCATTTCCTAAATGCAAGCTAATCGTTTTAACATTTTTATTTCCTAAATAATTGGCTGCCTGTTCTCTAACATATTTATGACTGGTACCATGGGCTCCATAAACTCTGATTTTATGATTTATATAAAATTCATTAGGAATAGCATATCTAAAAGCTTTAGCAGGCATAGATTGATGAAATGAAGTATCAAAAACTGCTACCTGAGGTACGTTCTTAAATAATTGTTCGGCAACTTCTATTCCTAAAAGATTTGCAGGATTATGTAGAGGAGCGAGTGGACTAATTTTTCTTATAAATTCTTTTATTTCTTTTGTTATAAGAACCGGATGGGATACGCTTTCTCCTTGTACTACCCTATGTCCAATAGCATCAACTTCTGATACATCTTTTATTACTCCTATTTTACTATCTGTGAGTAAGTTAACTATTACTCTCATTCCTTCTATATGTGAAAGGAAATTCTGATTAATTTCTACTTTTTCTAAATTATTATTTTTAAAATATTTATGAATAACTTTCCCACCTTCAATACCAATTCTTTCAATTAATCCTTTAGCTATTAATGCATTAGAATTCATATTCAGTAATTGATATTTTATAGACGAACTTCCTGCGTTGATAATTAATATTAGCATTCTTAAATTTTTTTACAAAAATAATGCTTTTCAAACTATAAGTAAAAATAGAACTTATAAATTTAATATTAGATTATGATTAATATATTTAATAACTACTTTTTTATTTGTACAATAAAAAAAGTTTATTATATATCTAAATTTTTTCATAGAATATATAATAAACTTAAAATTTTTATATATAAAATTAAATCCTAGCGAGAAGTAGACTAGTATCTATACTGGTCTGATTTAAATGGTCCTTCTACAGTAACTCCAATATATTGAGCTTGTTTTTCTGTTAAAATATCTAATTCCACTCCTATCTTAGGTAAGTGTAAAAGTGCAACTTTTTCATCCAAATGTTTAGGCAAAGTATATACTTTATTTTCATATTTTCCAGGATTTTGCCATAATTCAATTTGTGCTAAGGTTTGGTTACAAAAAGAGTTACTCATTACAAAACTAGGATGTCCGGTTGCGCAACCTAAGTTCACCAAACGACCTTCAGCTAAAACAATAATATCTTTTCCTTTAATGGTATATTTATCCACTTGAGGTTTGATGGTTACTTTTGTATTTCCATAGTTATGATTTAGCCAAGCCATATCTATTTCATCATCAAAGTGACCAATATTACAAACTATTGTCTTATCTTTCATAGATTCAAAATGTTTCCCTTGTATTATATCACAATTTCCTGTACAAGTGATTACTATATCGGCTTTTTTTATAGCGTTGTCCATTTTTTTAACTTCAAAACCATCCATAGCTGCTTGTAAAGCACATATAGGGTCAATTTCTGTAACAATAACACGAGCTCCTGCCCCCCTAAATGAGGCAGCACTTCCTTTACCTACATCTCCATAACCTGCAACTACTACTACCTTACCGGCCATCATTACATCTGTGGCTCTCCTTACAGCATCAACAGCAGATTCTTTACACCCGTATTTATTATCAAATTTAGATTTAGTTACAGAATCATTAACATTTATAGCAGGTATTAACAAAGTACCGTTTTTAACTCTTTCATATAATCTATGTACTCCGGTAGTGGTTTCTTCTGAAAGTCCTTTAATACCTTTTATTAATTCCGGATATTTATCTAATACCATATTAGTTAAATCACCACCGTCATCTAAAATCATATTCAACGGTTTTCTTTCTTCTCCAAAAAATAAAGTTTGTTCTATACACCAATTAAATTCATCTTCATTTAAACCTTTCCATGCATAAACAGAAGTTCCCTTAGCTGCTATAGCTGCTGCTGCATGATCTTGAGTGGAAAAAATATTACACGAACTCCAGCTAACCTCAGCTCCCAAAGCTTGTAAGGTTTCTATTAAAACTGCAGTTTGAATTGTCATATGTAAACAACCGGCAATTCTTGCCCCTTTCAACGGTTGCTCATTTTTATATTCTTTACGTAGTGCCATTAATCCTGGCATTTCAGCTTCTGCTAATTCAATTTCCAATCTCCCCCATTTAGCTAAAGAAATATCTTTGACTTTATATGGAATATATTCTGTTTTAATACTCATAATACAAATTTAACATTTTTGCAAAGTTATTAATTTTAATCTGAGCAACAAAAATCTCTTTTACATCCATTTGTTATTTATTTTATTATAAATTTATTTAATTTTTATATTTTAATAAAAGAATATACATAATTCCGAATAATAGTTAAATTTAACATAATAAAAAAATATTAATTTATCCTTTGAGATTTATAATTAAATGTCTAATAAAAATTAAATAAAGAAATATCAAAAAATTGTAGATTTATATATGAACAATTCACAATTAAAATTAAGTATATTAGATCAGGTATATATAAGAAAAAACAGTACCGCTACAGAGGCTTTAAAAGAAACTACAGATCTTGCTATTTTTGCCGATCAATTAGGATACACTCGGTTTTGGGTATCTGAACATCATAATTTTCCTTCTTTAGCAAGTCCTGCTCCTGAAATACTAATTGCACATTTAGCAGATCATACACAAAATATCCGAGTGGGTTCCGGTGGAATTATGTTGCCTAATCATAGTACTTTAAAAATGGCAGAGAATTTTAAATTATTAGTGTCTCTTTTTCCGGGAAGGATCGATATGGGAATAGGTAGAGCACCCGGAACAGATAGATTTACCGCTTCTCTATTGAATCCTTCTAATACATTCAGCGAACAAAACTTTATTGAACAATTATATCATCTGGAAGCATTTTTTCAAAATATAAAAAAAGAAGGTACATTATTTGAAAAAGTACAAGCCATCCCCATTACTCATAACATACCCGAATTGTGGTTGCTAAGTTCAAGTGGAGAAAGTGCTATGTTTGCTGCACATTTTGGTATGAAATTATCTTTTGCTCATTTTATTAATGGCAATGGTGGCGAGAAAGCTATACAATCTTATAAAGAGCAATTTCGCCCGTCTCAAAACCTAAGTAATGCTAAAGCTAATGTAGCTATATTTGCTTTTTGTAGTGAAGATGAAAAAGCTATTCATAGAAATGAAGCTATTATGGACTTTCGTTTTATTCAACTGGAAAGAAAAAACGGAAATTTTAATGCAGTAACATACAATGATATAAAAAATGAAATATATTCTTCATATGAAAAAGAAAGAATAATGGCTAATCGTAAAAGAATGATTTTCGGTACTCCTAAAAAAATAAAAAATGATATAGAAAAATTGGCTTCAGATTATGGTTTAGAGGAAATAATGCTAATTACATATGCTGAAAATAAAGAAGAGCGTTTTAATTCTTACAAACTATTGGCTGATATTTTTTTTAATAATAAAAGAAATTGGTAAATATGCAATTGCATGAAAATCTCATAATACAATATGTGGAGTTTAATCCAAAATGGGAAAATATAGACAATAATCTTCAATATCTAACTTCAATCCTACAAGGCAACAAAGCTATAGATCTTATTATATTTCCAGAAATGTTTAATTCCGGATTTAGTATGAACACTACTAAAATAGCCGAAACAATGGAAGGAACAACTATAAATTGGATGAAAAAACTATCTCTTGAAAAGAATTCAGGAATATGTGGAAGTTTAGCTATCAATGAAAATAACAAATATTATAATCGTTTTATCTTTATTAATCAGGGAAAAATAATTGCCCAATACGATAAACACCATCTTTTTAATTATAGCGGTGAATATATGGTTTATACTCCTGGAAATGAAAAAGTGATTTTCGAATATAAAGGTTGGAAAATTTGTCCTATGATTTGCTTTGATCTTAGATTTCCCGTTTGGAATAGAAATATGGAAGATTATGACTTAATGATTAATGTTGCCTCTTGGCCAGATACACGTCTTGATGCTTGGAAAAGCCTACTTAAAGCACGTGCCATAGAAAATATTTCATATGTATGTGGAATAAACAGGATTGGAATAGATGGAAATCATTTATATTATTCAGGACATTCTACAATTTTATCTCCTTTAGGAAAAAAAGTTAAAACAAAAAAAATTCATAAATCCTTATATCAATGCACTCTTTTTAAAACTGAAATACATAAATGGAGGAAAAAATATAAGTTTTTAGAACAAAGAGATCCATTTCAATGGATATAAATTCCATGTATTATTTTTTATATTTTTACTGCTTCAAAAATTAATGAAGGATTTACAATTTGATTTTGAGAAGCGACCAATTGCAACTCATATTCACCAAGTTTATGAGTTTCCAACATTACAGCATACACCGCTGAAGTAGTATGTTCCAATGCTTCTTTGTGAGATTTACCTAATAGTAAATTAGCCAATAATAACCCGGAAGTTAAATCGCCTACACCAACTGGTTGCCGAACACCAAAATCTATTAAAGGACGAGAAATATGCCATATTTCAGATGTAGAAACCAAAAGCATTTCAAATTTATCTGTTCTATATCCGGCTCTGCTTAAATGTTTTATTAATACTAATTTTACTCCGTTTTCAAGCAAAATTTTGGCTGCTTTTATACATTCTTCTACAGAATTTATACTTTTACCTGTCAATATTTCTAACTCCAATAAATTAGGAGCCATAATGTCACTAACCTTAACCGCTTCGTGGGTAAAAAATTCAGAAACTCCTGGTGCTACTACACAACCTTTTTCGGGATGCCCCATAACCGGATCACAAAAGTAAATTGCTTCTGGATTTTCCGATTTTACTTTTTTTACAATTTCTAAAATAGATTTTCCTTGTTCCGGCGAACCTATATATCCATTTAAAACAGCATCGCATTTTTTTAGCTGATGTATATGATCTATACCTTTTACTATATCTGTTAAATGATTGGCAGACATTACCTCGCCTGTCCATTGTCCATATTGTGTATGATTCGAAAACTGCACAGTATTAAGCGACCATACCCCAACCCCGCAACGTTGTATTGGAAATTCTGCTGCACTATTTCCCGCATGTCCGTAAACAACATGGGATTGAATTGATAATATATTTTTCATATTATAAATAAGGTTTTTTAAATAAAGTGCTAATTTAAAAACTTTAAATATTTAATTACTTTATTTTAGTTAAACATTTTTACAATAAAAAAAATATTAAATTTTATTCTACTAATAAGAAAATATTAAGGTCGTGTTAAAAATCGTTAAAGATACAAATCGCCTTCATTTTTGGTATCACTTTTGAAAGTAAGTAGAGCAGTATAATAATGAATAAAAATATTTTGTACTATGAAAAAAAATAAATTTGAACTTAAAAAAATTGCTTCTTACCTTTTAGTTGGAATTTTAAGTGCTTCTATTTCCATAGGTGTATCTTCAATGACTAAAAATACAAGTTTAGGCGATTTTGAATTATTTAAACAAAATAAAAAATCTGATGCATATTTTACATCTGCTACTAATGCGGCTAATTTTAATCCGCCAGATTTAACTGTTGCAGCAGAAAAAACTATAAATGCAGTTGTGAGTGTGAAAAATTATTCCTCTTTCACACAACAAAGACAACAACGTCAAATGATTGATCCGTTTGATTTCTTTTTTGGAGATCCTTTCGATTCAGCTCCACAAAAACCCAGACAACAACAAGCTCCTAAAGATGTACCTAATGGAATTGGTTCCGGTGTAATTATTTCCCAAGATGGCTATATTGTTACCAATAATCATGTGATTGATGGAGCTGATAAAATTGAAATCACTTTAAACAATCAGAAAACTTACATGGCTACATTAGTAGGTACTGATCCTAATTCTGATATTGCTTTATTAAAAATAGATGAAAAAGGGCTTCCTTTTCTTAATTTCTATAATTCTGATGATGTAAAAGTAGGAGAATGGGTATTAGCTGTTGGTAATCCTTTTGGGTTAACTTCTACAGTTACTGCCGGAATAATTTCTGCAAAAGGTCGTAGTTTAGATATATTAAAATCTAATTCCCTATCCCCTATTGAATCATTTATTCAGACAGATGCTGCCGTAAATCCAGGAAATAGTGGGGGTGCGTTAGTAAATACTAATGGTGATTTGATAGGAATTAATACAGCAATATCTTCGCATTCAGGAACCGGAACCTATGAAGGTTACAGTTTTGCTGTACCTTCCAATTTAGCCAAAAAAGTAGTAGAAGATATTAAAAAATATGGTTTAGTACAAAGAGGATATCTAGGAATCGGTGCTTTGGACATGAGTGATGATGCTGCTGTAAAACAATATAATACTCAAAACAAAACTTCTTATAAATCTCAGCAGGGAGTATTGGTTACAGAAATTCAGAATGATGGAGGTGCAAAAGATGCCGGTATGAAAAAAGGAGATATTATTACTCAGATTGATGGGGTAACTATCCGAAATTTCCCTACTCTTTCAGGTATTATAGGTGAAAAAAGACCGGGAGATGTAGTAAAAGTTATTGTTTTAAGAGATGGCACTAATAAAACATTTACTGTTAAATTAAAAGATGCTAAAGGGGGAACTTCCGTAAAAACAAAAGATGATTTGAGTGTAGCTGAAAAATTAGGAGCGAGTTTCCAAGAATTATCCGATCAACAAAAAGTAAATTACGGTTTGGAATCTGGAGTGGTTATTTCAAGTATCGATGGAAATGGAAAATTGAGAGCTGCAGGTATTAATGAAGGCTATATTTTAATGGAAGTTAATGATAAACCTGTAAACAGTGAAAAAGATATTGAAAAAATATTAAAAAATTATAAAGGAACTGTATCTGTAAGATATGTAGATATTTATGGACGAATCTATAGGAGAGGCTTTAAATTGTAAAATACAGCTTAATCATATATTTAATTAGTAGTTTTTAATGCAGTTTTTATTAAAATAAAAACTGCATTTTTTATGCATTGATTTTTTAGAATTTATATAAATTTTATAAGCCTATAATTTCTACTAATTTATATTGCTTATATCAAAACTTCTAAATTGAACAAATTATATATTGTTAAATTTTTTAATGTAATTAATAATTTCTAACACTATTTATATTTTTTCATTTAAATTCCACTAATGTATTATTTAAAAACGAAAAAAATTTTATATTAATGTAAAATTTTCCAAAGCTCGTCTTTCAATTCTACTAAATTTTTTCCGGTAACTGCTGATATAAATATTAACTTAAAATTTTCAGGAAAAGTCTTTCTTATTTCTTCTTCTAATTCTTTATCCAATAAATCAGACTTTGAAATTGCAATTAATCGTTCCTTATCTGCCAACTCAGGATTATATTTAGCTAATTCATTTAATAATATTTGATATTCTTTATAATAATCTTCTGCATCTGCCGGAATTAAAAATAATAAAATTGAATTTCGTTCAATATGTCTTAGAAATCTATACCCTAAGCCTTTACCTTCAGAAGCTCCTTCTATAATTCCAGGAATATCTGCCACTACAAAAGATTGAAAATCCCTAGATTCAACAATTCCTAAATTTGGAACTAAAGTAGTAAAAGCATAATTGGCTATTTTAGGTTTTGCAGAAGTTATCGCTGATAATAATGTAGATTTTCCTGCATTAGGAAATCCTACTAATCCTACATCTGCTAATAATTTTAATTCTAAAGTAACAACAGCCTCTTCTCCTTCCAATCCAGGTTGTGCATAACGAGGAGTTTGGTTAGTTGAAGATTTAAAATGAGAATTCCCCAAACCTCCTTTTCCTCCTTTTAAAAGTATTATTTCCTGTTTATCTTCCGTTATTTCTCCAAGAATATTTCCCTTTTCATCTTTAGCTATTGTTCCTATAGGTACATCTAAATAAACGTCAGCCCCATTTGCTCCGGTTAATTCCTGTTTACCTCCTGGTTTACCATTTTCAGCTTTTATATGTCGTAAATATTTTAGTGCCAATAAAGTCCATAATTGGTTGTTTCCTCTTAATACAACGTGTCCTCCTCGTCCTCCATCTCCCCCATCAGGACCTCCTTTAGGAATATATTTAGCTCGATGTAAATGGGCTGAACCCGCACCTCCATGTCCACTTTTACAATTAACTTTTACATAGTCTACAAAATTAGATTGCATTTCCTTTTTAGTATTAGAATTTATAAAAAAGGGATTATCATGTATATTTCATAACAACCCCTTAATTTATTATATTTTTAAATTTATTTTATTATACAATACCGGACTTTCTTTTTAATCCTTGGATTGCAAAATTTCTTCCAATTCATGAGATAAAGCCTGAGTGATTTCTTCTATATTTCCTTCTCCTTTTACTTCAACTAATTTATTTTGGTTTTTATAATATTCTGAAACTATTTCTGTTTTTTCATAATATTCTTTAATTCTATTTCTTATTATATTTTCATCTCCATCATCAGATCTTCCACTATCTATACTTCGTTTTAGTATTCTTTTTACTAATGCCTCATCTTCTACATGTAAGGCTAAAGTTTTATCTACATCTGAGTTATATAATTCTTGCAATAAATGATCTAAAGCTTCAGCTTGACTGGTTGTCCTTGGATATCCGTCTAAAATAAATCCTTTTTGATCTGAATTTCTTTGCAATTCATCTTTTAGCATTTCTGTAGTTAACTCATCAGGTACTAATTTTCCTTTTTCTATATAAGATTTTGCCTCTAATCCCAATGGAGTATTGTTTTTCATGTTATACCTGAACAAATCCCCTGTGGATATGTGCATCAAGTGAAATCTTTGTGCTAAAATTTGAGCTTGTGTTCCTTTACCGCTCCCCGGAGGGCCAAATAATACAATAATAATCATTTATTTTAGTTTTGTTCATTTATTCTTGTAATTGGTAGAGACCTTCTAAATTCCTACCTAGTCCTTCATAATCTAAACCGTATCCTACTACAAACTTACTGGGTATATTCATACCAATCAAATCAATATTTAATTCTTTCTTATATTCTTCCGGTTTAAAAAATAAAGTAGCAATTTTAATACTTTTTACTGGTTTGGTTTCCAATAATTTATA
Organism: Apibacter adventoris; assembly: GCF_002964965.1. Classification (NCBI taxonomy): domain Bacteria; kingdom Pseudomonadati; phylum Bacteroidota; class Flavobacteriia; order Flavobacteriales; family Weeksellaceae; genus Apibacter; species Apibacter adventoris. The sequence continues at coordinate 11,145 of NZ_PSZN01000008.1, read as the reverse complement.
TAAATATTCTAAAGTGTTTCCTGTATCTATAATATCTTCTAATATAATTACATGCCTATTAGTTATATTAATGCCAATATCTGTAACTAAATCTACTCTACCAGAACTCTTAACACCACCATGGTATGAAGATAATTGAAGAAAACCTATTTCACAATTTCCTTTATAATGTCTCAACAAATCACTAAAAAACATAATTACCCCATTAAGTACTCCAACAAAAACAGGGGTTTCTTCTTTATATTCTTCATAAAGTGTGTTACTCATTCTTTGAATTGCATGATTTATTTCTTCAGAAGTTACAAACGGAGTAAATGTTTTATCAAGTATTTTAATTTCGTTCATATGTTATTTCTAAGGGGCAAATATAACCATATTGAATCAATTTTAAAACTGATATTTTAGGAATTAATATTATTTGTAACATTTATTTGTGATTTACATATTTTTTAGGTGGAATTATTAATACCGGAACTTTTGCCTTTTTTATTACATCTTTAGATACACTTCCTAATATAGCTTCCATAAAAACTCCCCTGCCATGAGATCCCATTATAATCAGATCTGTTTCCTTTGCTTTTGCCTCTTTTAAAATAATTTCGGACGGAGCCCCTTGTTTTACAATAATTTCAACTTCTACACCTGCCTCTTTTACTTTTTTTTCATATTTAAGTAATTCATCTGTTTCTTCTTTCATTCCTGCTTCTTCCAATTCTGGTAAGTACTGAAATCCAATATCTCCTATTACAAACCCTAAATCTAAACTTGCAACATGCAATAAATATACTTTACTATGAACTGCTTTTGCATAGTAAATAGCTTCTTCTATAATATATGCGGTAGATTCAGAAAAATCAACCGGAACAACTATTGATCTCATAGGTTTAATGAATTTTAATATATCTTGTTAAAGATAAAAAAAATTTTATTTCAATGAATAAAAAATCCTTTTAATAAAATTTGTTATTTTTGCAGCTTACATGTTTACTTAATAACAATAAAATATGCATTTATTTATTCAGATTGCTCAACTATTATTATGTCTTTCTATACTTATTGTATTCCATGAAGCCGGGCATTTTTTTGCAGCAAAATTTTTTAAAACCAAAGTTGAAAAGTTTTATCTATTTTTTGATCCTTGGTTTTCTCTTTATAAAAAGAAAATTGGTGATACCGAGTATGGTATAGGATGGCTTCCGTTGGGAGGCTATGTTAAAATTGCTGGAATGATTGATGAGAGTATGGATACTGAACAAATGAAAAAACCACCTCAACCCTGGGAATTCAGGTCTAAACCTGCCTGGCAAAGACTTATTATTATGCTTGCTGGAATTATTGTTAATATCATTTTAGCTATTATTATATATGCCGGTATCTTAATGACTGTTGGTGAAAGTACTGTTGATACACAAAAATTACCCAATGGATATTCGTTTTCAGAGGTAGGTAAAAAATTGGGTTTTAAAGATGGAGATAACATATTAAAAGTTGATGGTAAAACAATATCTTCTTTTAATTATCTTCCTATATATATTTTATTTGGAGATAATGTTACAGTGCAACGAGACGGAAAGATATTGAATTTTAATCTTTTGCCGGAAGAAAAAAAACATGTACTTACTAGTGAAGGTAAAGGATTTATTTCTCCAAGAATCATTACCCGTGTAGACTCTGTATTACCTAATAGTGTTGCTTATAAAATTCTTCAAAAAGGAGATATAATCACAGGTATAAATAATAAACCTACTCCATTTTTTGATGAATTTAAAAATGAACTTCCTAAATATAAAAAAGATACTATTACAATTAATTTGAAACGAAACAGCCATGCTATAACTCAAAAAATTTATGTTCCTGATAGTGCTATATTAGGATTTTCTACAGATATAATAACGTCTCTTAAAAATGCGACTACCTATAAGAAATATGGATTTTTTGATGCTTTAAAAAGAGCTCCTGCCTTGTCCTGGGAAATGTTGGTTATTCAAATAAAGCAATTTAAATTAATTATTAACCCTAAGACAGAAGCTTATAAACAAGTAAGCGGTCCGTTACGATTATACCAGGCTTTTTCTCCTGAATGGGATTGGGTGAAATTCTGGAACTTTACCGCTATGTTTTCTGTTTGGCTGGCTTTTTTAAACCTTTTACCTATTCCCGGGTTAGATGGCGGACATGCTTTGTTTACGATTGTGGAAATGATAACCGGACAAAAGTTAAGTGATAAAGCTATGGAAAAAGTTCAAATGGTAGGGATCTTTATACTCCTAGCAATCATGATATTAGTCTTTGGAAATGATATTTGGAATATTATACAGAGTATGATAAATAAATAAATTTCATTAAAAATTTTGTGATATAAAAAAAATCTTATAGATTTGCACTCGCAAAATCCTCCTTAGCTCAGTTGGTTAGAGCATCTGACTGTTAATCAGAGGGTCGCTGGTTCGAGCCCAGCAGGAGGAGCTAAATTGAAAAAAGGTTATAGATTTAAAAGTCTATGACCTTTTTTTGTTTTCCTAAAAATATGAGATAGAATTATTAACTTCAATTTTTATAAAAATATATAAAATTTGTGGTTATTTTATCTCAAAACTTTTTTATATTAATACTATAGATAAATAAAGTTCAAATATTTTATCTTTGATTGAAATAAATTTTGTTCTTCTATGTTTATCAAATTGAGTTAAAAAATTATCGTCGTTAACATCTCTATCCAATCATATGAGAATACAAGCTATTATAATAATATTTAAAGGTAATTTTAGGATAATAATTTCTTTGAATAACTTATAACCCTATATATGGAGATAGTTTTATGTAATCAAGGATAATAATTAAACATAAAAATAAGTTAATTTAATTTCCTTATTTTTATGTTTAAATAATTATTATATCAACAATTAAAAATAATAACATTCTGTTAAGAAACAATTTTTATCCTATTATCCATATCTATAATGATGAAAAATACATATTTATTTATATTTTTCCTATTATTTAGCCTATTTTCCTATTCGCAAACCTCTTTTGAATTGCAAAAATTAAAAGACTTTGCTAAATTATATGGAATAGTTCGGTATTTTCATCCCTCTGATGAAGCTGCTGAATTGGATTGGAATGCTTTTGGTGCTTATGGAGTAGAAGAAATATTAAAAACAAAAAATCAACAAGAATTTGAAAAGAAACTCAAAGAACTCTTTATACCTATTGCTCCTTCCCTTTCCTTTAAAGGAAAAAAATATCATTGGAATACTTTACATTTATATCCTGTATATTGGATACATAACGGATTAGGATTAGGAAGTATTCCTTACAAAGGAATAAAAACCTACTTCAGTAGTCGATTTAATAAAGATACGCTAAATTCTTTAAAAAGAGGACCAGTTAATATGAATCCATATTATACATTAAATCTATCTAATAATATAACACTTACCATTCCTATTATAGTTTATACTAATGGAAATCACACACTGCCTGTCAAAGATAGTCAACATTTTAATCAGATGGTTAAAAAAATAAATAAAGTATACTTAACAGATTTTGATAGGAATATCAGTTTAGTCAATATTATTATTATCTGGAATATTTTTCGTCATTTTTATCCTTATCAAAAAGAAATAGAAATAAATTGGAATAAAATTTTAGAGAGCGGATTAAAGGAGGCATATTCAAATAAAACAGAAAATGATCATTTATTAACTTTGAAAAAATTTACCGCAGTTTTTCAGGATGGACATATTAAAATTTCAAATTCTAAAATAAAAGATTTAGATGATTATGCTTTACCAGTTTCATGGAAGTGGATTGAGAACCAATTAGTTGTAAATAAAATAATGAATAGTGTAACAGGTATAGAAAAAGGAGATATTATACAAAAGATAAATGGGCAAACTGTTAAAAACTATATGGATAGTACAGGCCAATACATTTCAGGCTCAAAACAATGGAGGCAATGGGCTGCTTTACAAGAGGGACTTAAAGGATCTAAAGGATCTAAAATAACATTATTATTCAACGATGGAAAAAAGATTGAACTTTCCAGGGAGTACTTATATCAAAAAAATCAGAATTTTTATTCTAGAGAAGATACTATAATGTTTAAGGAACTAAACAGTAATATACTATATCTTAATTTAGATAAAATAACTAAATATCAATTCTATCAACAATACGATAAAATAAAATCCTTTCATAAAATTATTTTAGATCTAAGAGGATACCCTAATAAAGGAGTACGTGAAATGCTCACTAATTTTTTTCCTAATAAATTTTTTAATGATGTATTTTTCAAACCACTTATTAAAGAACCAGAACTTAGAGGGGTAGAATGGAAAGGAGGAAGATGGCTCTATAAATTGACCGATAGTTTGCTAGCTAAAATAGTTTTATTAGTTGATGAAAGGTGTATTAGCTATGCAGAATCCGTGACATCCTATTTAAAGGAAAATAAGTTTGTTACTATTTTGGGACATTCCACAGCAGGAGCTAATGGTAACGTTAATAGAATTAAATTAGCAGATAATTTTTTTATGACCTTTACAGGAATGAAAGTAAAAAATCCTGATGGTTCCCAATTTTTCACCAAAGGAGTACAACCAGATATTTACATAGATTATACAATTGAAGGGATCAAACAAGGAAAAGACCCTTTTATTGAAAAGGCTGTTGAGGTTTTAAATAAATGAAGATCCTAACTAATTAAAATTAACATTTTTATTTAAATTAAAATAGTATAGTATTAGATAATATGTTTTCAAAAAAAGTAGATCTTTATTATATAAAAAAAACTTTGTAGAAGAATAATCCAGAAAAATGAGTTAATAGAAAAACTCTAAAAATGTAGATAACTAGAATTTTCTCTATTACCGCTTCCTCTAATAATTAAATTCAATAGGATCTAAATATCTTGTGAGGCATTCTCCGGTTGATGTTTTTCACCCTATTAAATGAGCTGTTTTAGATGATACTTGAATATAATTGTAATCATATTATATTCATAAACTATCTATTCTTCTTCATGATTTTCCGAATGACCTTTATCTATAACTTTAATAGTTCCCCCAATAGCACAATGACAAATTGAGGTATCTAATAATATTTTATAGTCATTTAGTTTGTCTTTTTTTGTTGTTTGTTTCCAAGAAATAGGCGAAGGTACACAGGGAAGAAATCCACCGGGTATCGGTTTTAGTTTACACAAACCAAAAGCCTTTATATTAATATTACCTTGTTTATCTTTTTCGGTAGCAATAGGTTTATTTTCAATAAAGAAAAAATTCTGGCTGGTTACTTTCAATTGAGTTAGTGCAGTTCCTTGATTGCATTGTAATTTGGCTTTTTCTGTAATTTTTTGTGGCATTTTTATAATGTATTTATTCCTCTCATATAAAACGGGAAGTAAACCCATGGGTATCTTTCTTATCATTTTTGGCTATGGAAATATTATGTTTACGGGCATAGGTTTCAAATTGTTTTTGCTCAAACTCTTCCCATTCTTCTCGGGTATAATCCTTCCCTTCATAGGTTTTGTAAACACCGGAGGTCTTTTTATCCTTTGCTCCATCTATTTTTACTTTTCCGGTTTCTCCATCCATTACATAGTTTAACGGTATAAAAGCAGGAGGTTCTCCAAATTCCGGAAAGTTTTTTGGGTCGGTATTGGGAATTCCTTTAACTATGGATATGATCCAGTATTTTTCTTTATTTTGCTCTCCAAAATATAATTTAAAAACGGCTCGTCCATCTTCATCTACTCTACCTTTTCCGGTTTTTAGGTTAATATAGCCTTTTTCCTGTAAAAATTCCAGTACCTGTTGGGGCTTTATTTTTCCGAATTTCTTATCTTCATTTACCTCTTTAATTAAATTTCCTTTTTCATCGTAATATTGGGAAATGCCTACTTTTACATGTTCTCCTATATAGGTCTCTTTTAACTTTAAATTTCCATTAGCATAAAATTCTTTATATATAATATAAAAATTAGGCAAAGGAGGTGTTTCATATTTTACAAAACCATTTTCATAAATACTCCCCGTAATTTTATATGAAGACCCATTTTCAAAATTTTTTTTTAATTCATAAGAATATTCTGTATTTGTAATTGGATATTTTAAAGCTTCTTTTTCAAACTCTTTAATATTTAAAGTTTCTATTATAACATTATTTTTGGAATTTACAGTTGTTTTTCTTTCCTGTCCTTGACAGGAAAAAATAACCCCGCTAATAGAAAAAAACACTAACAGCTTATAGATATTTTTTTTGTTTAGAATATTATTCATATATATAAAATAATCTTATTCATCTAGTAAAAAACGGGAAGTAAACCCATGGGTATCTTTCTTATCATTTTTGGCTATAGAAATATTATGTTTACGGGCATAGGCTTCAAATTGTTTTTGCTCAAACTCTTCCCATTCTTCTCGGGTATAATCCTTCCCTTCATAGGTTTTGTAAACACCGGAGGTCTTTTTATCCTCTGCTCCCTCTATTTTTACTTTTCCAGTTTCTCCATCCATTACATAAATTATAGGAATATAGGCGGAAGGTTCTCCTTTATCTGGAAAATTGGATGGATCATTATTAGGCTTACCTTTTCTTATAGTGATATACCAAATTTTCCTACCTTTTTCTTCATAAAAATCTAATTCAAAAACAGGTAGGCCATCTTCATCAACTCTACCTTTTCCGGTTTTTAGGTTAATATAGCCTTTTTCCTGTAAGAATTCCAGTACTTGTTGGGGCTTTATTTTTCCGAATTTCTTATCTTCATTTACCTCTTTAATTAAATTTCCTTTTTCATCGTAATACTGTGAAATTCCTATTTTTACGTTTTCTCCTATATAGGTCTCTTTTAACTTTAAATTTCCATTAGCATAGTATTTTTTATAAACAGTTAAAAAAGAAGGAGTTGGTAAATATTCATATAAAGATGGTTCTCCAACTATCCCATTTATAAACACTTTAGTACCGTCTTTTTTTAAATATGAATTACCTAATGGATTATCTTTCATCCTTTTATTATAATCATCGAAATCAAATTTTTCTATCATGGGGGGGACTTTTTTATTGGGTTTACTTTTTTTTATTTCCTGTCCTTGACAAGAATAGAGACCCCCACTAATAGAAAAAAATACTAACAACTTATAGATATTTTTTTTGTTTAGAATATTATTCATATATAAAATATTCTTATTCATCTAGTAAAAAACGGGAAGTAAACCCTTTGGTATCTTTCTTATCATTTTTGGCTATGGAAATATTATGTTTACGTGCATAGGCTTCAAATTGTTTTTGCTCAAACTCTTCCCATTCTTCTCGGGTATAATCCTTCCCTTCATAGGTTTTGTAAACTCCGGATGTCTTTTTATCTTCTTTCTTATCCAAATCGTTTTTATATTCTTCCGGTATATATTCCCCAAAGGTATGGGTAGTTTCTTTAAGTAACTTTCCAGTTCTTCCATCCAGCTCTATATCTTGTATTATTTGATTTCCATATTTATCAAATTCTTTAGTATCCCAACTCAAATACCAAATAGGATGGTTATTTTCATTTTCTCTCCATACCCGTGTAAAAGGATCCAATAAATTTACTTTTCGGTTTTCCAACCAAAGCTTTACTTTTTCCCAAGGAAAATCTTTATAGGGAGCATCGTAATCAGTCTGTTTAATTATATTTCCTCGTTCATCATAATCAACTACAATTCCTTTAGTAAAGGCATTACCATGAAATATTAGACCTCTTATCTTTATATTCCCATTTAAATAATAATTACATTTTAAAATGAAAGGATTATCTTTTCTTGAAATTTCCATCCAATACTCATCTTTTACTTTTCTCACAAAATATTCTTGATTATTCTTTGTAAATAACCAACTTCCATTTTTTTGATGTTTATTAAATTCATCTATATTAAATCTTTCCATAATGGTGTCTTTTTTAGGTATTGGTTGTTTTGCTGTAGTTTCTAACAATCTATTCTTTCTTTCCTGTCCTTGACAGGAACTTATAAGTAAGGAGGCTGAAAACAATAATAGTATTTTATTCATGGATTATTCTTTTTTCATTAATGAATTTTTTCTTATAATATCCCACTGCCATTTCCAGGTAGCATAGCGGGTAGCGGTATAATCTTCAATATTTTCCGTAATATTCCTTGGAAAAGTAAACGTGCTATCATTATCAAAAGTATGATATAATCCCATACCATGTAAAAATTCATGTACCAAACAAGTTGATTTACGTCTCTTATAATCGAAAACCAGGGCATTGTTGGAAGGGATATCAAATGCTTCTCCTCCAGTTCCCGGGCAAGGCAGGTCAAAAATATAGATAATAAAGGCTCCAGAATATTTTGCCATCAGACTGTAATTACTGATCATATAGCTATGCAGTTTTCCCCTACCTTTTATATCTCTTGTATAAACAATATTTCCTCCCTTTATAAAATTTTTTATAAAAAAAGTATCTGTAGAGAGATCAATACTATTATCTACTATCACATTAGGCATAATCAAGGCCTGGCTTAAATATTTTTTTAGTTTAGCTTCTTCTCCTGTAATATTACCTTCTTCTCCCATACTCGTTACTTTTGTTTTAACCGGAGCCAAAACAATATCAACCTTTTTTCTGTCTAACTTTCCATTTTTATGCACTTTTAACCTTCCTGCAAGTTTCTCATCAGCATATACATCAATAAACTGATCGACATTAAATGTTTTTATACATTTTATTGTTAAATAATCTGGCAATGTATGTTTACCTCTAGTTTTAGTTACTATTTCGGTTTTATTTAACTGAAACAGCCTTTTATCGTATTTAAAATCTAATTTTTTAGGTGGTTCTTCTATATGAAGTTTTAAACTTAATTTTGCTGTTTTATCCTTAAACAAAGAAAGCCAAGGAACTATATAAAAATCTTTAGTGAAAGGCACAGCCAATACTTTGTATTGCTTTAATAATTTGGTATATTCATTTGCATCAGCAACTATATTATTTCCATAATTATTATTGGAAATATTACCTGAGGCATCTTTATTTTTTCCTATTATATCTTTATATGCTTTAGTATCTCCAGGGTTTCTACCTGTATCTCCTGTTCTGACCCAATCAAAACCAAATTCTCCACTCCAATTATTATGAGGACGAAACTGTACTATACATTTAGCTTCAATTTTAAATTGTTTTGGTTCATAGTCATTACTTATATTACTCAAGGAATTTTTAGTTTCACCTTTTAATTCGGCAATACCTCGGGAATTCAACGTAGCCAACTCGTCTGAATGGAGCATTAATCGTTGACCTCCTTGTACAAAGGTCTCAGGACTTTCAATTTTAATCTGGTTTTCAGAGTTTATTAATGCTTTTCCTGCCTGGGTATGATAATAATTACTTACCAGTTGCTGCATAAACGGAGTGTTTACCAGCATCTTTTGCATTATATCCAAAGTAGCCTGGTTTCCTACCGTGAAATGCAGGTTATTCCCTACATGTATATTCAAATTTTCTCCGGTGGTTATTTCCATGTCTTTAGGTGCATAGGTTTTTATATTACCCTGTCCGTCCATAAACATTTTATTTCCGCTGGGGTCTTCTATAAGTATAGAACCCTGTTCCTGTGCATCATTAAAAACAATCTTGGTCCCACTACGGGTCTGTATGACTTTAATATCGTTTCCCTGGGTGTAATATTCTGCAATCTCTCCACCATTATAAGCCGTTCCCAACACAATAGGAGCTTCGGCATTTCCTCCCTGAAACGCACACAATACGGTTTCTCCGATCTCAGGGTTGAAATAAGTCCCTTTGCCTCCTCCGGAATGGGGCTGTATTACCTGTACCCAAGGAGTCTGGCTGTTAGCCCTCCTTTGCCAGGCAAACTGCACCCTTACCCTTCCCATTTTCAGGGGGTCTCGGTTGTCCTTTACAGTGGCATGTTGTATCTGGGCTTTGGGAGCTTCAACCTCGTTATAGTATGGAGGAACCGGTAAGTCTTTAGGTACTCCGACAAAGGTATTGGTATACCCTTCTCCGTCTGCAAAGGTGTGGACGATCTCGGTAATCTTATACGATTCTATGGGTACCCGTCCGTTTTTGAATATTTCATGCCCCGGAATCCAAGCCATCATCTTAACCACATCACCGACACGTAAGCAAGGATTATTACTGGTAGCTTCCACATAGACTAAATTCTGCCTTTTCTTCATATCTCTTTCCAATGATCGTTGCATATCCAACGAGCCGTTAAGCAATAAGCTCTGATCGTAATGGGCCGTAGGAGATACATTATATAGGTTTTTGGATGCATTGTAGGCAAATTGCTGAAAAGGGTTGTTAGAGGATTGTATGCTTTGGGTTTTGGAATCTAGCAAATAGTCTGTTCCTTGTTTGGCATCATAGACCGTATAGGAAAAATTCTGGGGCTGCACTTCCATCTTAATTTCATAATCGTAAACATCTTCTCCTTCCATTAACTCAATAATTTTACCTCCCCAGGCAGAGAAACAAAACTGTTCTCCATTGTAGTAAAAATATTCTCCAAACCTTTTACTTAGCTGCTGTAAAAACTGAAAATCGGTGCTGTTGTATTGTACTATATAATTCAGCCTTTCATTGTAATTAGGATTAATATGAAAGCTTATAACATTTTGCGGATAGTCTTTAATTACTTCTTTAATAATTTCCTCAAAGGTCTGGTTTTCAAAACTGCGGCAATGGAGCCCGTTTTCCATAAGAATGGAAGGAGAAGTCCCCCGAAAAACAATCTGGCGAATTCCTTCTTTTTTAGGCATGGAAAGTTGGGTAATGATTCCGGTAAAAATAGAGGTGGTTTTCCCGAACTGTCGGAATTGGAAACTAATCCTTTTTCCTAAATATTCTCTGGAGTTTTGTAAAAGGTAAGTGGTATGATTCTCTCCGAATTCGTCGGGGTCACAAATAAGGGTAAATTCGTGCAGGTCATTGATTTTTTGCCTGATTTCTAATTGGATATTTGTTTGAGTGAAAAAATCAACTCCATTGATCTTTATTTGAACTGATACTAAGTGGGAATCTCCGTATAAGTCTTCTTTTGTTCCTCCGTATTTTGCAAAATAAGAGGATTTATTTTGGGGTGGATTAATTTGAAAAAGAGGGTTTTTCTC
>NZ_PSZN01000007.1:0-101075 GCF_002964965.1 Apibacter adventoris | reverse complement strand
GGGGTTTTGTGAAGCTTCTACCGACTGCCCCGAAGAGTCTACGCTATAGCTCTGAGACTGCTTGGGGTCGTATCCGCTATAGTGGTAGTGCTGGGGCTGTACCTCCATTTTCAATTCATAATCATAGACATCTTCTCCTTCCATCAGTTCGGTGATCTTCCCGCCCCAGGGAGAGAAGATAAAGCGGCTGCCGTCATAGTAGAAATATTCTCCGTAACGTGCCGCCAAACGTTGGATAAAGGCAAAATCGGTCTCGTTATATTGTACTATATAGGGGATTTTTTCTTTATGGTTGGGGTTGATTGTGAAATTTATAAGGTTTTGGGGATAGTCGCGGATGACTTCTTTGATGATTTCTTCGAGGCTCTGGTTCTCGAAGCTGCGGCAATGAGACCCGTTTTCCATCAGGATAGAGGGCGATTTTCCCTGCAGGACGATTTGTTTGATTCCATCTTTTTTGCGGGTGGAAATGCTTGTAAGTACACCGGTAAACAACGAGCAGCTTTTTCCCCATTGCTTGAAGGTAAAGGTTATGCGCTTGCCTAAATCTTTACGGCTGTTTTCTAACAGGTAGGCTTGGTTTTCTCCGTACTCATCGGGATCGCAGAGCATTTCAAAGGTATCGTGGGAATTAACCCTCTGGCGGATTTGAAGGCGGAAGTTCGTGTGGGTGAATCTTGCTTCTCCTGATATTTGTACAAAAACGCTTACCAAGGGAGAGTCGCCGTATTGGTTTTCGCGGCTTCCGCCATAGGTAGCAATTATGCCCTGTAGGGATTGTTGGCGGGCAATTTCTTCCTGGCTCAGGATTTTGAAGGGGGAAGAAGGCAGTTCCTCTGGCTCCGGAAATAATGAATCTGACATAAAGCTAGGTTTTTGAGTTGTTTTTTATTAAATAACTAAATAATTAATCATTATTAACCTCATAATGAGATAAGCAAAAATAGGATTTATTTTAATATACGGGCAACTTTTTTTTAATTATTTTTTTTATGTATTGCTTTCTATGAAAGGATTCTGTTCGGTTTGTATAACAACATTCCTGCTCATGTATTATGGATAAAGGGATTCTATATTTTTGTTGACAACCAAAAAAGCAATAAATAATTTTAAAAAGATTGGAAAATTGGGTGAAGAGAAAGAAATTTAGATACTTCTTTTTTCAATTCGGCATAATTTCCGGTAGGAACTACTGTAATATTTTTGCCCGGTTCAATTCCGCAAGCCTCTGTAATAATCATAGGAATATCTAAAGAAATAGCCTCCAGTAAAAGTTGAGGGTGGTGTTCAATATATGCAGGATAGACAAGAAGAGCTATATTATGGAACAGATTATCATTATCGGCAAATTCCACCTCTATATTTTTCCAGAAATCATTTTTTTCTATGGTCTTTCCTGCAATAACTACCGAAAGCCCCAGTTCGGTTATGAGTTTTCGCATTTCATAGGCTCCTTTTCTGCCTAAAGATGAAGCAGGAAACAAAATTTTTTTCCCTTCAGGGGACTTATGTATCTTTTTTTGTGGAATATGCCAAGTGAGTAAATGACTTTTAGAAGGAAATAATTTAGCTATTTGAGTATGAGGGGTAATAATTTTATGGGCTTGTTTCAGGGCCTCATTTTCAAGGCTCCATATGGATACGGACGCTCTGAAGTCATGCAGGGTAGGACTTTCAGAATAGGTACTGAAAGCTACATCCAGCTTTTTCTGTAAAATTTCTATTGGCAAACGGTACATAAGAACATCTAACGTTCTTCCTGCAGTATGGAAATCTTTATATAAAAAAGGAAGTAGGTTTTGTGAAACTACTAAATGAGTACTTTCTATTGGGATCAATTTAGCCATTTTACGGCAAATTTTTTGATCTTCAGCAAGCGCCAGTTCAAAAGGATTTTTTCCTTTATGTATTTTGAAATTCAGAATCCGACGTAGGGAAGGAATAGAACAAGTTTGAATATTTTTTCCCTTTAAATTCCAGCAATTTTTACTGTTTTTCAATTTATTTTCGGGCGTAAAAGGAAGGAGAACAACATCATTTTCATTAATAACCGATTCCAGGTACTTTTCATATTCGATCCATTTCTCATCCAGTATATAGGTAACTTTTCCGGTATTTTTTATTTTTTCTTTACCATTATGTAATATACAGGCTTTGTTTCCGCAGGAATAACAGTCATTTATTGAAGAAGCTTTAAAAAATTCTTTATAATTTGTGTTGAGTTCTGGATTATTTTTTTGTGAGCTTTTAAATACAACCATCAGCCGGCTATCGGTCATTTGAACTTCTATACGGAATGGAAAATTGGAGCGGAAACGCAGGTCTATATAATTCCATTTTACAGTAGCATCGCGATTTTTTTCAGCTAATGAACCGGCAATCACCTGAGAGTGCCTATGTCGCTCTATAATTTGAAAATCAGCCTTTAAAGCAGCATCATATAAAGCATTGGAAAGTTGGCATAAGCCGCCGCCCTTAGTAGGAACAATACAGCCTTCTTTTACTTCTCTTCCGGTAACAAATCTCTTACCGAAGTTGGGGTTTCCTATATATTTCCAAAAACTGAAAATTTCTCCGGCAGGAATTTCCACTCCGTTAATATTCCGGGCTGCCAGTCTTAAATTCTGGATTTTGCCTGCAGTAAGGATCCAATTATCTTCCTGGTCGTCCGCATTCCATAAGTAACTTTCTGATGCGGAAATAATCGGTAGGTCTATAAGTTCATTTTTATCAGGAAATTTTTTATTTCCTTCCAGAGCATTTTTTAGCATTCTTTGGGCAGATAATAGGCAGGTTTTGGTAGTAAAAAGAGTGTTACGATATAAATTATGTTTTTTTGCCAGTATTAATTTTTTGTTCATAGTAGACTTTAGTTAAGAACTTTTTACGACCAAAAATACATAAAAAATATTATAATAAAATCTAAAAAAAGAAGCTATGTGGGCAAGAATAAAATATTTTTATCTTTGCACAAATTTTTCAAAATATGAAATGTGGAATTGTGGGCTTACCCAACGTAGGAAAATCTACTTTATTTAACTGTTTATCCAATGCAAAGGCTCAGTCGGCCAATTATCCTTTCTGTACTATAGAACCCAATGTGGGTACCGTATCAGTACCAGATCTTCGATTAAATAAATTAGAAGAACTGGTAATTCCGGAAAGAGTGGTGCCTGCAGTGGTGGAAATTGTAGATATAGCCGGATTGGTGAAAGGTGCCAGCAAAGGAGAAGGTTTGGGAAACCAGTTTTTAGCAAATATACGGGAAACGAATGCCATTATTCATGTTTTACGATGTTTTCAGGATGATAATATTACTCATGTGGAAGGGAGTATAGATCCTGTGAGAGACAAAGAGATTATTGATATAGAGCTACAACTGAAAGACCTTGAGACTATAGAGAAAAAACTTGAAAAATCTAAAAGAGCAGCAAAAGCCGGAAATAAAGAAGAGCAGTTAATAGTTTCCGTTTTAGAGAAACTACAGAAATTTATAGAAGAAGGACGCAATGCCAGAGAATATGAAACGGATGAAATTACCGGTCCAGTTGTGGCTGACTTACAGTTACTTACTTTCAAACCTATTCTATATGTATGTAATGTTGATGAAAAATCAGCAAAGAGCGGGAATGAATTTGTAGAAAAAGTACGAGAAAAAGTAAAAAATGAAAAAGCTGAAATTATTGTATTGGCAGCCCAGATAGAAGCAGATATATTTGAATTGGAAACCTATGAAGAAAGGCAGATCTTTTTAGAAGAATTAGGATTGGAAGAACCGGGCGTAAATCGTTTAATTCGTCAGGCATATCATTTGTTAGATCTTCAAACTTATTTTACGGCAGGAGTAAAAGAAGTTAGAGCTTGGACCATACAAAAAGGATGGACGGCACCACAGGCAGCAGGGGTTATTCATACGGATTTTGAAAAAGGATTTATCAGAGCTGAAGTTATTGCGTATGATGATTTTGTAAAGTATGGTTCTGAAGCCAAGGTTAAGGAAGCAGGAAAACTATCAGTAGAAGGAAAAGAATATGTAGTAAAGGACGGAGATATTATGCATTTTCGTTTTAATGTATAGCTTGTCCTTGGGCTTAGTTTCAATTTACTAAGATTAGTATTAGTGTTGATTTTTTATTATTAAAAAAGAATAAGTATTTTATCTTATATTTGTATATTTGTAGCTATTTGTTAATTAAATAGCTATTTTTTTGTTTTTATTTTAATAATTATTATTTCAGTCTTTAAGAAATTGAAAATTATTCATTGTTTAATTATTGGTGAAATAAAAAAAAAATTACATATTTGTACCCAATAATTAAATTGTTTATGAAAAAGATCTTACTTACTATGTCAATGGCTTGCTTAACTATAGCAGGTTTTAATGCACAACTGAATAAAGGAAAAATCCAAGCTTTATCCACTGCAGCAAAAGCTCTTACTGTTACAGATGCAGAGGTACAAGATGCTGCAGCTGCATCGGTAAAATGGATGGATGAACATAATGCTACATGTTCAACCAAAGATAAAGATAAAAAGAAAAAGGCCTATGCAGATCGTTTAGAAAAAATATTCGGCCCTTATAAAAATTATGACGGATTAAAACTTAATTATAAGGTATATTATGTAATAGATGTTAATGCATTTGCAAGTCCGGATGGGAGTGTTAGAGTGTTTTCTTCTTTAATGGATATGATGACTGATGATGAAATATTAGGAATTATAGGACATGAAATAGGACATGTGAAATTAGGGCATTCCAAAAAAGCATATAAACAGGCTCTTCTTACAGCTGCTGCTGCAAAATATGCCGGATCTACTACAGGTTCTGTAGCGGATTTGGTAAATTCTGATTTAGGTGATATTGCAACTGAACTTACCGGTGCGCAGTTTTCTCAAACCCAGGAATCAGCTGCAGATGATTATGCCTACACTTTTATGGTAGCTAATGGAAAAGATCCGCATGCTCTGGCTACAGCTTTTGAAAAAATTGCAAAATTGGAAAAAGAAGCCGGAGCAGATAAAAGTACCGGAACTAAGATATTTTCTAGCCATCCGGATAGTGAAAAACGAGTAAAAAGAGTAGAAAGTAAAATTAAAAAAGATAGTAAAAAATAAATAAATACTCTATAATAATAAAAAAATAAAACTACCGGCTAGCCGGTAGTTTTATTTTTTTAATTTTTTGTAAAATTAAAATAATTGATTATTTTTGCATCCGAATTGATTAACCTCTGACGAAAGACGTGAATGTTACTCAAGGTAAATAAGTCATATAATAATACATGGAACCATTAATTAAATATGTACAGGATAAGTACATTGCAAAAAAAGAATTTCCTGAATTTAATGCAGGGGATACTCTTACTGTTTATTACGAAATTAAAGAAGGTAATAAAACGAGAACCCAGTTTTTTAAAGGTGTAGTAATACAGGTAAAAGGAACAGGGGCTACAAAAACTTTTTCAATCAGAAAAATGAGTGGAGATGTAGGGGTAGAACGAGTATTTCCTATAAATATGCCAGCTCTACAAAAAATAGAGGTAAACAGAAAAGGAAAAGTTCGTAGGTCTAGAATTTACTACTTTAGAGATTTAAGAGGTAAAAAAGCCAGAATTAAAGATGCAAGAGTAAAAGAAGCATAGATTTACTATTCTTTATAATATAACGAAAGGACTGAAAATTCATTTTCAGTCCTTTTTGTTTTTATAAACTTCAAAGCTGTGGTCTGTATATAAAATTATAATTTTTTGTATTTCTTTTTCGTTTGTATTTTCTTTATTTAATTTTTCATTACTATGAGAATCTTCAATTTTGTTACTATTGGTAGCATTTTCATTAAAAGTAGACTTTATTATTTTCTCCGGGTTTTGTTCTTCAGATTTCCTATTGTCATCATCTAAAGGAAAAAGGAGAGGAGAGGAGAGAGTTTCAATAGGCTCTAAATAAGAAGCATCTTCTGTTTTTATTGAGCTGTTATCTTCGTTATTTTGAGATTTTAAAGGTTTCCCTTTTCCTAATATTAGCCAGTCAGAATTTATTTCAGGAAAACAACGTAAAGTACTTTCCAAAAAATCTAAGGAAGGTTTATTTCTTCCTGAAGTTATATGAGAAATTCCGGATCGTTGTACCTGAATTTTATCGGCAAATTCACTAGGTGTTAATCCTAAGATTTCTATTAATGCAATTATTCTTTTGTTAATTTCCATATTTTACATTTGTATATTTAGTTACATATGTAACACACTAGTTTTTATGCAAAATTAATTAAAATATCTCAACAACTTACATAAAAACATCTAAACCTTACTTTAACGCAATCTTTAAATAATTAAATATATTTTATTGGTAAACAATAATTTAAATTATATAAAATAAGCATATCTATTTTTTTCAGACAAAACGACATAGTTTTCATTATCAAAAACATTTCAATTATTTACATTTGTAATTTACAAATGTAAATAATTGAAAACTTTCTATTTTTGAATATATTTGTAAAAAAGTATCTTATGTCCACAGAATTAAAAATCGTTGATCTAGAGCAAAATTTAGACGTTGAAGAAATTTTCAATAACAGATATGTCAATCCTAAAAAATTAAATGACTTCCTAGTAAAAAATTATAAAGAGAATCTAACCTTGTTGGGATATTCTGTTTGTAAAAAACCTATTTTTAAATTATCTATAGGGGTTGGTAAAAAGAATATTCTTCTGTGGACTCAAATGCATGGTAATGAAACTACAGGAACACTGAGTGTTTTAGATTTATTAAAATTTTTAAAAAACGAAAATAAATTAGCAAAAGAGATTATCGAAAAATTTACATTAGATATAGTTTTAATGCTAAATCCGGACGGATCAGAAATCTGGACGCGAAGGAATATTATGAATATAGATGTAAATCGTGATTTTTTAGCAGAAGCTTCTCCTGAAATCCGAATTTTAAAAAATCTTGTAAAAGAGAAAATCTATGATTTAGCTTTTAATCTTCATGATCAAAGAACTATCTATGGAGTAGGGACAACAAACCATTCAGCTACATTGTCGTTTTTGTCGCCTTCTGTTTCAGAAGATAGAGAAATTACAGAAATAAGAAAACAATCTATGGGAATAATAGCTTCTATATATAAAGAAATAACAAAAATATTACCTAATAAAATTGCCCGATATTCCGATGAATTTTATCCGCGTTCCGTTGGAGATAATTTTCAAAAGTTAGGAATTCCGACCCTTTTATTCGAAGGAGGACATTATCCTAATGATTATTACAGACAGAAAACAAGAAAATATTTTACTTTAGCCTTAATTACAGCTTTACATTCTGCGCTTAAAGATAAATCTACTTGGAAAGATAATTATAAAGATTATTTAGAAATCCCCGAAAATTCAGTTTCATTTTATGATATAATTTATAGAAATGTAGCTTTATCTGAAGATGTAAAAAATACGGTTGATATAGCTATTCAGTACTCAGAGTTCATATTTCCTGAAGAAGCGGATATTTCTTTTGTAGCCAAAATTGAAGAGATAGGAGATTTATCTTTTTTATATGGACATAAAGAAATTAATGCAGAAGGAAGAAGATTTTATTCTGAAAATAATAAGTATCCTAAAATAAATATGGAGGCAGATTTTCAATTAGATGAATGGGTGATAGTTAATGGGAATAAGTTGGAATCAATAGCATAAATAAAATAATACTTATATTTATAAGTATATTTAGAATATTAATTATTAGATGTTTTTTTATTTCTTTTAACTATGCAGTTTTTTTACTAATAGTATTTATTTTATATTGGTTTGTTTTCAATAAAAAATTAAAAATTTAGAATCTTTTTCTTTTAAAAAAACTACCTTCTTTAAAAGAATTTACATCTATTTTATTAACTTTTATTATTATTACCTTTGCATGGATATTTTTTAGATCAGAAAATTTACATCATGCTGTATCTTATATTTCAAAAATATTTAATGCAGATTTATTCACAGTTCCTTTTATACAGGATAGGAAGAAATTGTTTAGAATAATTGTAGTTTTTATATTTATATTTTTTTTAATTATAGAATGAATAGGAAGATAAAATAATTATGCTTTAGAGAAATTGGGTAATAATTGAAATTTTATAATCAGATGGTTCATTTATTCATTTATTATTTTCTTAATTTTTATGTATATGTAAATAAAAAGATCACCATTTATTTATTGTCAATTTTAATATTTATAAACAATGTTTAACAATAAACAAATAATAAGATTTCTTACTAAAACTATATATTTTTTAGGTTTTTCTATGGTTACTTATTGTTTACTTTTAATTATACGGGGAACATTTTTACCTATTTTATATCAATAAAATTTACAATTTAAGTTTAGAACAGAAGGATATACTTATACACGTTTAAAAGAAGCAGACACGATAAAAAAATAATTACACTTATTAAAAAAATAATATAAATTTATTTTAATATAGACTCCTGTAACTAAAAATTTATTTAATTCAATTACTAATAATCGTGATATAGACAAGCAATTTTCTTCTTATGGACCCTATTATATTTTTAATACTATTTTAGATATATCAACTCAGTATTTTTATGATTCAAATCATTTTACGCAAGAGGGTGTAAAATTATTTGACCAAGAATTTATAAATTACATGAAAAAAGATTCAACTATTGTTTCTGCATTACCATTATATTAAGTTTGAAAAAAATGGTTAATTGGTATGAATGATTAATTTATAATTTTTGTTGGAATATTTAAATATAAATCAAAAAATCTATTTTAAAAAATTATTTTTTAGGATTTTCCCTATTAGGTTTAATACCATTTTCTTCCGTAATATACTTAATATTTCCTATTCTAATATCATTAGTATAAACACTTATACAATTTGGATCTTTCTCCCAATATTCCTTAACAGTATATCCATTCATGGCTCCTGAATATTTTCCTTTTTCTACCTTTAAATTGTCAGGATTAACTATAATTTTTAAATCTGTTGCCAAATTCATCATTTCCATATCTCCACGGCTATTTCCTCCAACTATCATAGGTAGGGTTTTAATATATGTATTAATAGCCTCAGCTTTGCCATTATCTTGAGGATATGGGATAATCAGTTTATTAGTTACTTTATTGTCAGAAGAAATTACAGATTTCATTCCTATAATTCTTTCTTTAGGAATTCCTAGTTCATAATTGATAAATCCCTGATATAATAATTCTGTTGAAGCAGTTACAACCCATATTTCAAAGCCATATTCTTTAAGGTTAGCTAATAATTGTTTCATTTCTGGGTAGAATTTTCCTTGAAATTTCTGTTGATAGGTGTTCATACCTATTTGTTCAATTTCATAAGGAGACATCCCCGAAAGAAAATTTAAACTATTTTGCAAATATCCATATTCTTCTTTAGGGTGTATAAGTTCATCTATATATTTCATTTTTTCTTTAGATTTAGCATCTGTTTTCCCGTAATAGTTATCTTTCGCATAACTATAAATTGCTTCTTCAGATAAGTAAAAAGGAGACTGTCCTAAGAGTGTACCATCACAGTCAAATACAGCGACTTTACGTTCTGTTTTTGTGAGTGTTGAATTGAGAAAAGATTCCAGACGCTGATTTATTTCATCAGAAAAGCCGTATATTTTCCTATAAGCTTGTGATTGAAAAAAAGATGGTATTAATAGAGCAAACCATAAAAAAAAATTTAGGATTAATTTTTTCATACTTAATTTTGTCATATATTAGGTTGTAAAATTACGAACAAATATATTTATGTGCTATTTTATTGTCTAATGTTTATATTTTAATCATTAAAATTTATTTTATAAGAAATTATTATTATTCAATTTCAATTATGTAGATAATAAAGTTTGTACTATATTTTTTCAGTTTTCTTTTAATTTTTCATTAACCACTCTTTCTTAAATACAAGCAAGCAAAATAATAGTAAGTAATTATGGTTAATAACAAACTATATTTTTTTCCGCTAAATATATAATGATAAATCAATGTAGTTAAAAATAGTGAAACAAATTTATTAGTTGTTTAAGCTATTAATTAAAAATAATACTTCAAAGATTTTATTAATAGTAGTATCTGAAAAATATATAAAGCAAAAATATATCTAAATCACTAATTTTGTAATTTCGTTTAAATTCAATAATAAAAAATAATTAAATGTCAACAGATAACAATATTTTACAAACTATCATTATTGGGTCAGGACCCGCAGGATTTACAGCTGCAATTTATGCAGCAAGAGCCGAAATACATCCGGTTTTAATTTCCGGTATGGAACTAGGCGGACAATTAACTACCACTACGGAAGTGGAAAATTTCCCAGGGTATCCGGAAGGAATTACAGGCCCGGAAATGATGTTGCAACTTCAAAAACAAGCTGAAAAATTTGGTACAAAGTTAATTGTAGATACAGTAACTGAAATAGTTTTTGGAGAAAATCCAGGAGATATTCATCAAGTAATAACTTCCTCGGGGAAGGAATATCAAACTAGAACTGTAATAATATCAACAGGAGCAAGTGCAAAATATCTTGGTAAAGATTTTGAAGAAAAATATAAAGGAGGAGGAGTTTCTGCTTGTGCTACCTGCGATGGTTTTTTTTACAGAGGAAAAAATGTAGTAGTAGTAGGAGGAGGAGATACAGCTGTAGAAGAGGCTACCTATTTGGCTAAAATATGTAAAAGAGTTTATATGGTTGTTAGAAAAGATTATTTACGAGCTTCTAAAATTATGCAGGAAAGATTAGTCCAAACCTCAAATATTACACTAATGTATAATCATGAAGTTGTTGATTTAAAAGGAGAAAACAATTTAGTGGGCGGGGCAGTTGTAGTAAATAATAAAACCAATGAACAAACCGTATTAGAAGTAGATGGTATATTTATAGCTATTGGTCACCAACCTAATACTAAAGTATTTCAAGGAAAAATTGATATGGATGAAACCGGATATATTCAGGTAAAACCATTTTCAACAGAAACGAATGTTCCCGGAGTTTTTGCGGCAGGTGATGTAGCAGATAAACATTACAGACAGGCTATTACAGCTGCTGGTTCTGGTTGTATGGCAGCCTTGGATGCAGAAAAATATTTAATACTTAATAACCATTAAATTGTTTAAGGTTTTCATAACTTCATGAATTTTTCCAGTGAAATATTAGAACAGGCTGTAGAAGAAATTTCAAAATTACCCGGAATAGGAAAAAGAACAGCTTTAAGGTTAGCACTTCATTTGTTGGATGTACCCATAATTCAGACAGAAAATTTAACAAAAGCATTGTCTAATTTAGTAAATGAAATAAAACATTGTAAAATTTGTAATAACCTTTCTGATACAGATATTTGCCATATTTGTTCTAATATATATCGTGATGATAAAATTATATGTGTAGTTGAAGATATACGGGATGTAATGGCTATAGAAAGTACACATCAATATACAGGAAAATATCATGTGCTGGGAGGAAAGATATCTCCTATGGAAGGAATAAGCCCTGCCGATTTGTGTATTACTCCGTTATTAAAACGAATAAAAGAACAAAAGGTAGAAGAAATCATATTTGCTTTAAGTGCTACTATAGAAGGAGATACAACTATGTTTTATATTTACAAAATTTTAGGAGATACCGAAATTAAATTTACAACCATAGCAAGAGGAATAGGTATAGGTGAAGAGTTAGAATATACAGATGAACTTACTTTAATAAGATCGATTCAAAATAGAATTCCTTATCATCAAAATATAAAAAAAGATTGATTTAAATTAAAAAAACCTGAAGTGATTACTTCAGGTTTTTTTAATTTTTTAACCTCCTATATATGCTTATATTTGTAGGAATTTATTTGACAGCATTTGGAAACAAAAGAAAAAAAAAATTTAAAAAGAGGACTTACTAATCGACACATTCAGCTAATAGCTTTGGGTGGTGCTATAGGTACAGGATTATTTTTAGGAATTGGACCTGCAGCCGTTATGGCAGGACCTTCGGTTATTTTAGGCTATGCTTTTGCCGGATTTATTGCCTTTATGATTATGCGCCAATTGGGGGAAATGGTAGTCGAAGAACCGGTATCAGGAAGTTTTAGTTATTTTGCCTATAAATATTGGGGACCGTTTGCAGGATTCATCTCTGGTTGGAATTATTGGATATTGTATATTTTCGTAAGTATGGCTGAATTAACAGCTATAGGCACTTATGTACAATTTTGGTGGCCTCATATACCATTATGGGTTTCCAGTTTATTTTTTTTCTTGATAATAAATGCTATCAATTTGGCAAATGTTAAAATATATGGAGAAGCCGAATTTTGGTTTGCAATAATAAAAGTTATAGCTATTATTGCAATGATAGTATTTGGCTGTTATTTATTACTTAGCGGTACAGGCGGACCCCATGCTTCTATAGCCAATCTTTGGAATGATGAAGGTTTTTTTCCAAAAGGTTTTTTTTCAATGAATGAAAATGGAAAATATCAGGGATTGTTGGCGGCTATGGCTATAATCATGTTTTCATTCGGTGGTTTGGAACTTATAGGTATTACTTCTGCAGAAGCAGAACATCCGGAAAAAACCATTCCTAAAGCAACTAATCAAGTTATATATCGAATTTTGATTTTTTATGTAGGTGCTTTAATAATTTTATTTTCACTTTCTCCTTGGAGAGAAATTACAATTGACAGTAGCCCTTTTGTTACTGTTTTTAATACTTTAAAAGGTTTTCGATTTACAATTGCCGGATTTACAATTTATTTCACCCATATTGTAGCAAATATTTTAAACTTAGTAGTTTTAACTGCTGCTTTATCAGTATATAACAGTAGTGTATATTGCAATAGCCGAATGTTATATGGATTATCTATTCAAGGTAATGCTCCGAAGTTTTTATCTCGTTTAAATAAAAATCATGTTCCTATCATGGCTATTCTTATATCAGCTGTTTTTGCTGCTATATGTGTTATTATTAATAAATTAATACCTCAAGAAGCACTAGAATATTTAATGTCCTTCGTTGTATCCACTTTAATTATTAACTGGATAATGATAAGTTTAACCCACTTATTTTTCAGGAAATCTAAAAATAAAGATAGAATAATACCGAAATTTAGATCTTTCGGCTATCCTGTTACAAATTATATATGCTTAATATTTCTAATAGGTATATTGATAATTATGTGGCTTACTGGTATGAAATTATCTGTAGAATTAATTCCTGTTTGGTTAATTATCTTATTTATAGGTTATAAATTTGTTCAACAAAATAAAAAACAAAAGTAATTTTTTTATTTGATTTATATTTTGATTTTTAAATTTAATTTATAATAAAAAGAAATTCAAATATTATAGAATTTTTGTATATCATGAGGATATTATTTCCGAGTCAGTAATTATATGCATAGTTCATAACAAATTCTTTATTTAGAGGCGGAAAAAAGGAATAAGGATTATTTATTAACACTGGATCAGTAAATAAATGGTTACTTAGTTTCATCTAATAGGAGGAGTATAAGTATTTGAATCATCTCTCTATAAAATACATATAAATAATGAAATGTTTAATGGTTATATAAAATTATATATAGAACTCAGAGTGATTTGTAAGAGTTAACCTCTGATACTATCTGATACTAAAGGTGTAGGAACAACTTCGCAATTGTCCATGAGGTAAGAACAGTTGCTGGTATAATTTGGTACTTCTACAGATAAATATATGAATTTCTATATCGATTTAATAGAAAGTATAAGTTTGTTTTTTAGGTTATTTAGTAAATGGAGGAAATTTTTCTAATGCAAGAAACGCATACAGATTTACATTATTAAGCTTTTTAAAATTTATATTAAAGCTCCTTAATAATGATAAATATGTCTTATTTCAGGTTTCTAATGGACTTACATAAACTTGTAACCAATGGTAGGTTTGCCTTCTGGATTAATTTTTTAGGATAAACATAAGAAGATTATACCTTTGAGATACCTGAACCTGAAATTATGGCAATGTTAGCACAATTTTCCTTAATCAAAATAGTGAGAACCATTTGTTAACGATTACTTCTCAAAATGAAGTAGTTGATTTTAATTTATGTTATTTTAATCATTTTTCTAAAATTTCTGAGAGTATTTGTGCAGATGTTGAATTAGGAAAAGTAATACTTATTTTTTGTGAAATAGTAGGAGCTATTTCAGTAATGTATTTTTTGTTATGATTAATTCCATGTGGTATTTTCCAACCATAAAATATAGCCGGAACATGAGTATCGTAAGTATAAGAACTTCCATGTGAAGTACCTTGTATCATATATTCCATATAGGCAGGATCTAATAACACATAAATTTGTCCGTTTTGTGTCTTGTCATATCCTCTGAAAATCATAGAACCATGTTCGTCAGTAGCAGAAGCATTAAGTATTTGTTTTTCGGTATAGGTTCTTTTTACTCCCGGAAAAGTTTCTATATAATCAGCAAATGTTTCAAATACATCTTCTTTGTTTATACTGTTTTTTTTGATTGCTTCTTCATCAAAATACACATTTTGGTTATAATATGTTGATATAAAATCGTTACCATAAGTTTTTAAAGAAAAATCTTTCAATTTTTGTTCTATTTCTTTTCTTTTTAAAGAAAATACCTCATATCCCTTATCATGAAGATATAAAGGATTTTCTGCTCCGGAATGGTCAGCCGTCAAAAAAAGTAAGTAATTTTCTTTTCCAACTTTTGTATCTAAATAGGAAAGAATATCAGCGATTAAAAGGTCTAAACGCAAGTATGTATCTTCAGTTTCCATTGATCTGGGAGACGTTTGATGGGAAATAACATCTGTAGCGGAAAAACTAAGAGTTAAAAAATCTGTATCATTATCCTGTCCTAAATTTTCTTTTTGTATAAGTTCCTTGGCAAAATCAACAATCATATTGTTAGTAAAAGGAGTAGATTTTAAAACTTTAGCTCCATCTTTTTCATAAGCAGATTTTAAATTATAAGGGAAAATAGCTTTATTATCTTTATTTATGGATAAAATTTCATAAGGATTTTCATCGGTTAAGCTTTCTTGATAAAATGTTTGATCTTTCAGTAGTTTCCATCCTTCATTAATATATTTCATATATTTTTTTTCATTATTAAATGAATTAACCCATTGGGGAAAATCTTTCCCATAAAAAGAACTGGAAATGAAATTTCCATTATTAGATAACCAATATGCTCTATTAGCAAAATGACCTGCAGGTAATATGGCTCCTCGGTCTTTCATACTAATTCCAAATACTTTTCCTCGAAAATTTGTGGCTAATCTTAATTCATCTGTTATAGTTGTAGATTGTAAATTTTTTGGAGACATTAATCCTTCCTCTGGTTTCTCAGGATTACCTTGTGGGGTTACTGTAGAATCCTCTGTGCAATATATTTTTGTTTTGGAATTTCTTATGTACCAACTATTGCCCAATATCCCATGATTTACAGGTGTAGTTCCGGTATATACAGAGGCATGTCCGGGGGCGGTATGTGTAGGTACATAATTATAGTGCATGTTAGTATATAAATACCCTTTATCTATTAATCTATTAAAACCATTTTTTGAGAAATAAGGACCGAATCTATATAAATATTCCATTCTCATTTGATCAACAACAATGCCTACAATCAATTTAGGTCTTTCAATTTGAGCATATGAATATAATGTAAAATTAAGAAGTAATAAAACGGTTATTTTTTTTATGTTCATTATATTTTTTTGTTTTTGGAAAAAATTAATAATTAAATTTTAAATGAAATAAAACTAATGGTTAAAAAATATAAAATTAATATATATTAAAATTTTGTGAGTTTTTCAAGGGCAAATTGAATCATTGAATCAATGGCTGAATAGGGATCTTTACTAAAAGTACCCGAATATCTGTTAGCTACTATAGTATTTAAAGAAAGGGCTTTATGTCCCATAAGATGCGATAATCCATAAATAGCCGAAGTTTCCATTTCAAAATTTGTAATGCGATTATTATTATATGTAAATTTAGTTAATTGCTCATTCATAGATTCATTATCTAAATTTAAACGTAATATTCTTCCTTGAGGTCCATAAAACCCAATGGCTGTAGCTGTAATCCCTAATATAACTTTAGAATTTTCTGTCATTAAATGCAGTAATTCTTCAGATCCTTCTGCTAAATAGGGTAAAGCTCTTTTTGGATTCCATTTTGTTTGTATAATAAACTCCTTAGCTATAGGATTCTCATAAAAAGATTCTGTATTTGCATAAAAGCTCATTAACCCATCAAAACCTAGTCCGTGAGTGGAAGCAACTATTGTATCAACAGGAATATCTTTCTGAATTGCACCGGAAGTTCCTAAACGTACAAATGTTAATGGTTTACGAATTGGTTTAATTTCCTTTTTTTTCAAATCAATATTGGCTAAAGCATCCAGTTCGTTAAGGACTATATCAATATTATCAGTTCCCATACCTGTGGATATAACAGTTAACCTTTTATGATTGAGTATACCTGTATTAACGATGATCTCTCTTTTTTGTGAACGAGTTTCAATCGTATCAAAGTATTTTGATACATTAGAAACACGGTTTGGGTCCCCAACTAGAATGATAGTATCTGCTAATTCTTCGGGTTTTATATTACAATGATAAATACTTCCGTCAGGATTTAATACCAATTCAGAACTCGATAATTTACTTGCCATTTTTTTATTAGATATTGTATGTTTAAATAATTATAAAATAGAGGGGAGATATTCAAGTTATCCACCAACACGTTTTGCATTAAAACCTTTATTTTTTAGTATATCCATAATTTTATCTCGGTAATTTCCTTGAATAACAATTGAATTTTCTTTTACAGATCCACCTACTCCTAATTTTGATTTGATATCTTTAGCCAATAATTTTAAATCTTCATTTGTACCATTATAATTTTCAAGAATTGTAACCGGTTTTCCATTTCTTCCTTTTTTTTCATATTTGCAAAGAATAGGTTCTTTCTGAAGAAATATTTTTTTTTCTTCTGCTTGTAATTCAGGAAGATCTTCCTGAAACTGATGATCAGGAAATAATTTTTTAAGCTGATCTTGCAAGTCCATTGTATTATATTTTAATGCGAATTTACAATTTATTATTTTTTGTATTGTTTCTTTTTGAAAGAAAGTGTTTTAATAAATGTAATCATATTCATAAAGTAATGATTATTTTTTTTATTTTGAAGTAATTTTTCACAAAATTAAATTTGTTTCCAAGTAAGTTAAAATTAAGATTTTTTCATTTAATGATTTATGAGAAAATAAAGAATACTTAAAATTATTCTTAATTATATAAAATCACTTCAGGGATTTAGAAGCTATAAATCATAAAAAAAATTATATTATAAAAGAATATATAATGAAAATTGTTATTTTAGACCAAATATCTAAAAAAATACATTAAATAAAAATTATGAAGTTTAGAATTAAATATCGTAAAACAACTATATAGAAAAATTATCAATAGTCTTATCTTTTTGCCAATTATATTCAATTTCAGAAGCTATAGTATCTGCTATTTTTTCTCCGTGTAAATCAGAAATAAAGCCTAAAACCATATCCATTCCGGAGCTTATTCCGGATGAAGTATAGAATTTCCCATCTTTAGTCCAGCGGGCCTTTTTTAACCATTTGACATTTAAATTATTTGATATTACCCATTGAAATGCTTTTTTATTGGATGTTGCAATTCTTCCATTGAGAAGACCTGTTTTTGCTAATAAAGCGCTTCCGGTACATACAGTAAGAATGAATTGACTTTTTTGAGATATTTGTAATATTATATCAAGCAATGGTATATTATTTATTTCTTTACGAGTTCCCCTACCACCGGGAATCAAAAATATATCTGTACCTTGTAATATTTTTTCTAAAGAAACTGTTTCTAAACTAACTCCATGTGAATTTTGTATGATTCCGCCATTTAACGAATAGAAAGTAACAGAATAAACATCTTTAAGCCTTCCAAAAATTTCAACAGGACCAAATACATCTAAGGTTTCAAAATCCTTAAAAAGTAAAATAGAAACTTCTTTCATAAAATCGAAAATTATATGTTTATTATAATTATATGATTTAAATAAAAAAAGCTCATTCTAAAAGATATGAGCCTTTTTATCTTAATTAGCATTTCTTTTGGAGTTTTTTAGCTGAATTTTAACACACATGGCAAATCTACGAAATATAATTTTTAAAAATTAAAATGTGATAAAATTCATATAAAATAAAATTAATAGATATTATATAAAAAAAATAAATTTTGATTTTAAATAGCTACTTTACCTTTGATATGAGGGTGAGGATTATAACCTTCAATTGAAAAATCATTATAGGTAAAGTCAAAAATATCTTTGACTTCAGGATTTATTTTTAAAATTGGTAAAGGTCTTGGTTCACGGGTTAATTGTAATTTTACCTGATCTATATGATTCCTATATATATGTACATCTCCAAAAGTGTGTACAAATTCACCTGTTTCTAAATTACAAACTTGTGCCATCATATGTAATAATAATGAATAAGAAGCAATGTTAAACGGAACGCCTAAAAACACATCTGCACTTCTTTGATAAAGTTGAAGAGATAATTTTCCTTGAGCAACATAAAATTGAAATAAGGCATGGCAAGGTGCTAAAGCCATATTAGGGATATCTGCTACATTCCAGGCAGAAACAATAATTCTTCGGGAATCTGGATTATTTTTTATTTGATTAACAATTTCCGAAATCTGATCTATGTGTTTACCATCAGGAGCTCCCCAGCTTCTCCATTGATGTCCATAGACAGGGCCTAAATCACCATTTTCATCAGCCCATTCATCCCAAATTCGCACTTTATGTTCATGTAAATATTTTATATTAGTATCACCTTTTAAAAACCATAATAATTCATAAATAATAGAACGAAGATGTATTTTTTTTGTAGTAATTAAAGGAAATCCTTCTTGTAGATTAAAGCGTATTTGATATCCGAAAGTACTTATTGTACCGGTTCCGGTTCGGTCTTCTTTAACTGTACCATGATCTAATATATGATGTAAAAGATTTAAATAGGCTTGCATAATGATATTATTAAGTAATGTAAAAATTATTTATGTGAATAATTTTTGTATTATTTTTAAATTATAGTGTAATTTAATATACAATATTTAGAAATATTTACCAATTTAATTTGTATTATATATTTTTGAGTAAGTAAAGTTTAAATTTTTTTTCTAAGTCTTGCCACCGGAATGTTTAGTTGATCTCTATATTTTGCAATAGTTCTTCGCGCTATATTATATCCTTTGTCATTTAAAATTTTCATTAAATTATCATCTGTTAATGGTTTTTTAGGATCTTCTTTTTCAATGACGTTTTGTAATATAGTTTTAATTTCTCGAGTAGATACTTCATCTCCTTCAGAATTTGTGAGGCTTTCAGAAAAGAGATCTTTAATTAGTAAAGTACCATAAGGAGTATTTACATACTTACTATTTGCTACACGGGAAATAGTAGAAATATCTAATCCGGTTATTTCAGATATATCTTTAAGAATCATAGGTTTAATTAATTCTTCATCTCCGGTTAAAAAATAATCTTTTTGATAATCCATAATGGCTTTCATAGTAACAAACAAAGTTTGTTGACGTTGTTTTACTGCATCAATAAACCATTTTGCAGAATCAAGTTTTTGTTTAACAAACATTACAGCATCTTTTTGTTCTTTTGATTTATTTTCTGTGTTCTTGTATGTATCAAACATCTCAGAATATTCTCTGGAGACTTTTAATTCAGGAGCATTTCTTCCGTTTAGGGAAAATTCTAATTTACCATTTACAATTTTAATAGTAAAATCAGGTATTATCTGATCTGTATTTTTTGAATTATTAGTAAAAGCTTTACCTGGTTTAGGGTTAAGTTTTTCAACTTCTGTAATGGCATCCCTTAATTCATCTTCAGAAATAGAAAATTTCTGTTGTATTTTGTTGTAATGTTTTTTAGAAAAAGCATCAAACATTTCATCAATAATTCTATAGGCAAGCATGACGCTTTTAGTTTGATTGCGAGATTTTAATTGCAATAAAAGGCATTCCTGTAAATCTCTTGCACCAACTCCGGTAGGATCTAATTTTTGAATATAATTAATTAATAAATTCTCAACGGTTTTTATATCTGTATAAATGCTTTGGGTAAAAGCAAGATCATCTACTATAGAACTTAATTGTCTTCTTAAATATCCATCATCATCCAGATTACCTATAATAAAATCAGCAATTTCTTGTTCCTCTTTTGTTAATCTGAATGTATGTAATTGATTTTCTAAATGTTCATGAAATGATTCATACTGAGCATAAGGTATTTCTTTTTCATCATCATCATCACTATAATTATTAGAATGAGTTCGATAAGATGGAATTTCATCATCGCTTAAATAATCATCTATATTGATATAAGGAGCTTCAATTATTTCATTTTCAGAAGATTCATCATAATCATTTGTATCATATGGATCATCAGAATCATAAAAATCATCTTGCGCATCATTTTCCAGAGCCGGATTTTCTTCTATTTCCTGTTTTACAGCTTCTTCAAAAGCTAAAGTAGGAAGTTGAACCAGCTTCATTAGTTGTATTTGTTGCGGAGATAATTTTAATAATTGTTTTAGTCTTAAATCCTGTTTTAACATAGACTTATTATTTATATTGAGTAATAATTTAAATCAAATTTACATTATTAAATGATAAGATACAAATACGGGTATAATTATTGTATTAATAAATTATTTTATATCAATTTTATTTTTAGTTTGATGGTATATTATTAAAAATAGATAAAAATTAATATTTTGAATTTATAATTATATATTTAAAAGTAATTTTCATTAATAGTATAGAGTAAGTTAATAATTATAAGATTAATATGTAGTACTTATATTATACTTATTTAACAGAGAATAGAGGATAATAATATAATTTGATGAAAAATTTTAATGGAAAGTTCTTTAAAAATTGAAGTAAAAATTAAGTTATCTTAACAATCTATTATTGTAAAAAAACTCATAAAAAAAGATGTTCAATTTGAACATCTTTTTTTTATTGTTTCTTTAAAAATCAGCGTTATTTGGAGTCCTAGGGAAAGGTATAACATCTCTGATATTGCTCATTCCTGTCACAAATAAAATCAGTCTTTCTAATCCTAGTCCAAAACCGGAATGGGGTACTGTTCCATATTTTCGTGTATCGAGATACCAGTTTAGTTCTTTTTCATCCATTCCTAATGAATTCATTTTTTGCTTTAGAATTTCTAGACGTTCTTCTCTTTGCGAACCTCCAATTATTTCTCCAATGCCAGGAAATAATACATCCATTGCTCGAACAGTTTTTTGATCTTCATTTAGTCGCATATAGAAAGCTTTAATTTTAGCCGGATAATCAAATAGAACTACTGGAGATTTAAAATGCTTTTCTACTAAATATCTTTCATGTTCAGATTGTAGATCCACTCCCCACTCGTCAATAGGATATTTGAATTTTCCTTTCTGATTAGCTTTTGATTTTTTAAGAATTTCTACAGCTTCCGTATAGCTTAATCTTATAAATTTATTATTAAGTACAAACTCTAATTTTTCATGTAAATTTTGTTCGGATTTTTCTTCTTTAGGTTTTTGTTTTTGTTCTTCTTCAAATCTTTTATTAAGAAAATCTAAATCGTCTTTACAATGGTCAACAGCATATTGTATACAATATTTTAAAAAATCTTCAGCAAGGTCAATATTTTTTTCCAAGTCATAAAAAGCCATTTCCGGTTCTATCATCCAAAACTCAGCTAAGTGTCTTGTAGTATTAGAGTTTTCAGCCCGGAAAGTAGGTCCAAAAGTATATATTTTCCCAAGCCCCATAGCGGCAGTTTCACCCTCTAATTGTCCGGATACGGTAAGATTGGTTTTTTTACCAAAAAAATCTTGAGAAAAATCTACCTTGTCTTGATTGTCTTTAGGCAGGTGGTTTAAATCAAAATTGGTTACGGTGAACATTTCTCCAGCTCCTTCAGCATCAGATCCTGTTATAATAGGTGTATTTATATAAAAAAATCCATTTTGGTTAAAATACTGATGAATGGCAAAACTCAGTGCATTTCTGACCCTCATTATAGCTGCGAAAGTATTGGTTCTAAATCTTAAATGAGCCTGTTCTCTCAATTTTTCTAATGAGTGTCTTTTAGGTTGTAGAATTGTTTCCTGAACTTCTTCAGGATTTGCATATCCATAAATTTTTATTTTTTTTGCAATTATTTCAATTTCCTGACCAGCACCCTCACTTTCTGTAACAGTTCCTTCTACTCGAATTGAGGATGCGGTTGTAATTTGTTTTAAAATAGTAGGATCAAAATTATTGAAATCTATAACTATTTGAAGATTATTTATTCCTGAACCGTCATTCAAAGAGATAAATCGGTTAGAACGAAATGAACGTACCCATCCTTTAACCGTAACCTCTTCGTGTAGGGCTTTTTTTCCTTTAGATAACAATTGTTTGATACTATAAATTTTCATGGAATTTTTATATATTTTAAGGTGCAAAGATAAATATTTTTGTGTTATTTTTTAGATATAAAGAAAAGATTGAATGATTATTTGGCTATGTTGAGTAGTTATAAATAAAAACTTTCCATTAGATAAATTTTTATTCTAAATAATAAAATACAGTTATTAAAATTTTGTTTTAAATTCCTTTTTGTTAAAGCATTTATAACTGGTAAAGCATTAGGTCTAAAAACGGATTTTTTATTTTAATATTTATAATTTAAAATTATACACAAATTTTATAGCTACATAAATTTCAGTATATCATAAATGTTCTATTTTTAGCATAAAGTTATGCTTATTTTGCACATTTAGAAAGTATGAAATATTTTTATTTATGTATGATGGAAATTGTATCTTCATTCGTATTTCCTAGACTTGAATTATCTTTTGTATCCAATATTTTATTTAATAAGATATTAATAGAATCAGATTTATAAGTATCAGTTTCTACCATCGGGAGTGGATAGTCCCCAAATAGGCTAGTTAATTTAAAAGCAGAATAAACGGAACTTGAAAATTTATTACCTATAGCTATTATGGTTACTTTTTCATCAATAAGATGAACAAAAACAGCATTACTTCCATGCCACCATCCATTGTGATAAGTAATTTTTTTTCCATTTTTAAGAATCTTCATTCTCATACCTAACCCATAGTTTTTTACCCCATCTTTTTCTTTGCTGTAAGGAGTAAACATAAGGTTTAGTAAATCTTTATTTAAAAAGTTTGGGGCATACATAGCCTGGCTTAATCTGAACAAATCTTCGGGAGTGGTATATACATTTTTGTCGCCATATATTAAATCCAAATGATCAAATTTATAAGCTTTTCCATTAGCATAGTAGGAAGGGGTAGCTGTAGCAAAGTCCTTTTTTTGAAAGACATATGAATGATTCATACCTAGAGGTTTAAAAATCATTAAGCTCAAAGCTTCAGGGAATTTCTTTTTAGTAATATTTTCAACAATTAATGCTAATAAAGCAAAATTGGTATTTGAGTATGAAAAATGGGTGTTTGGTTGTGATAAAAGCTCTGGTTTATATGTAGTGAATATTTGTAATATGTCATTATTTGTAAGTTCTTTTTTCTTGTCCCATATCTTAGGATCATCGACTAAATAAGCATAATTAGGTAATCCGCTTCTGTGGGAAAGTAAATCTTTAACAGAAATTTCGGAATAGGGAAATGAGGGTAATATAGTATTTACTTTTTGATCTAAAGTTAATTTTTTTGCCTCAACTAATTTCAATATAGCTAAAGAAGTAATTACTTTACTTACGGATGCTATATGCATGGGGGTAGTAGAGGTAATAGGATTTTTTAAATTAACATCGGTATATCCTGTATATTTTTCTAATAATATTGTATTTCCCCTGGCTATTAAAACTCCTCCGCTTAGCTTTTTTCCTTCCCATATTTGAGAAAAGTAATTATTAAGGCGATTTTTAATTAAGTTATCATTAGAGGCATGGTTTTCAGATTGGGTAAAAATAGTATTGAAGTTTATATTATGAAATCCAGGAAAAGTAGTATTTAAAGTATTAATATTTTTATTTGTTGATTTTTTACAGCTAAAAAAAGTTAAATTAAGTATACAAATACAAATAAATAATAACAAGTTTTTTTTGTGCATGGATTTTCTTTTAAAAAATGCAAGTTATAATTTAAAATGTTAATATTTTACTAATGAAATTATAAAAAAAAATAAATTTATTATATCTATGATCATTCATTATTAAATAATTCGTTTAGCAAGAAAACAAATATTTTTATTAATTGTACGGGTAAAAAAAATATAGTTTTCTCCACCTTCTTTTATAGAATATTTTTTTTTAATTTGTTCCGTATTTAACGGATAGTTACGATTAATAATATTATATTTATTGTGAATGTTTTTTGAAGGTGAAAAATCAGTTTCAATTATTTCAAAAAATCTTCCTGGAAAATTCTCAATAAAATTATCCGAAGTATACAGGTGTGTATTTGGGTGTAGTTTTTTCAGATTAAAACGTAGGCTTATAAGTTTAAAAGCTCCAGATTTTAAAATAGAATTGTTAGGCATAAACAAATATTTTTCTGGCGAAGAAAAAACAACATTAGTTATATTTTTTTCTTCATCTTTATAAAAAGAAAATTCAGGTTGAAAAGTTTCCAAATTAAAACAATGTATATGGGGATTTGTATTGAAAGAGGTTTGCGGGTTTAATTTAACCAGTAATTCTTTTACTTCATTTTTCACTGCCAGTATATAAATATCTGAAAGGTTAAGTTGTTCAATGGTTTTTTGAATATCCAATAGAGGTGATAATTTAATATATACATTAGTGGATTTATTAGTTAAAATATCACGTATTTGGAGTATATTTGGAAAGAGATCTTCCAATAAAAATTTTTTATTTTTATTTTCGTCTCTACGCGAAGGATCTAAATAAATAAAATTAAAAAAATCTTGATTTTGATTTAGAAAATTTTCAGCTGTATTATTTATAAAGTTAATATGAGCTCGATTTAAAGCATGAAAATTATGAATAACAAGGTCCATTAAATTAACATCAGGTTCTATAAAATAAAATTCTTTTGCATATTCTGAGATAAAATAACTATCGATTCCGGTTCCACCAGTCAAATCAATTCCTTTTTCGCCTTTTATTATTTTTTGTTTAAATAAAGCTGTGCTTTGAGATGAGGCTTGTTCTAGGTTAATATGTGGTGGATAGATAATATTTTTCTGTTTATTTAAGAAAGGAAATTTGGTTAGGGCAATTTTTTTTCCTTGTATTTGTTGAACAATTTCCAGAGAGGTAACATTTTTAAATGGAGATTTTTTTAACCTAATTTCTGATAAATCTGAAGAAAGGTTATTTGTTATATATTTTTGCACCTCTTTATCCAATAAATTTTTATTTATCACTTTTTTAATCTGAATTTTTTGCTAAAATACTATATATTTAGGCACTAATTTAATAAATGAGAGATATTATATATTTGTGTTTTTATTAATTGATTTTATTTTTTATGTATTCTAAGGAAGAAGCATATCAGAGAAAAAAAAGATTTTGGATATCTTTTGGACAATATATGTCATTACAACCCTCGAATAGAGGAGCAAAAGTTAACTGGTTAAATTATAAAACTGGTATTAAAGATTTATATTTCAGAATTAAAGTAAATAATCATTCTGCCTCTGTTTTTATAGAAATTTCTTCAAAAGATACAAAAATTCAACAAAAAATTTATGAAAAGTTTGAAATGTTTCAAGATATTTTAACTACATATTTGCATGAAAAATGGATATGGAATTTTGGAGTTTATGATGAACAAGGAAAAATTATAAGTACTATAGGAATAACTAAAGAAAATATAAGTATTTTCAGAGAAACAGATTGGGGGGAAATTATTTCATTTTGCAAAGAAAATTTATTGGCCCTCGATAATTTTTGGAGTAATTATAAAGAGGCTTTTCTGTTGGAATAAATCGCAAATAAAGTATTATGCTAAATAAGGGTATTTTTTCTGTTAAAAGTTTAAGTATTAAAGTTTAATCATTCCATAAAAATAGATTAAATAATTAATTTATTGATATATGTTTAGTTATTAAAAACATCATACATTTTAATTCTTTTTATATTATTTTTTACTTTAATATATATAAACTCAATCTATCGACTTATCTGAAATTTAATCAGCAAGATTATCAATATTGCTTTAATTAATGGAATAAAGAGCATGGATGAATAGAAATAAAAAAACTACCTTTGTATTTCTATTTGTACAAAACAACTATTCTATACTTAAAAAAACAAAATATGCTCATGAAAAATTCATTCTTTTACTTAGCTATTATTATATTCTTGGTAAGTTGCGATACAACCCCCAAAGTAAGCTCAAAATCTTTTATAATAGACAATCCAACCTCTGCTACTATCACTGTAAAGATAGATGAACAAGATTATAAGATTCCAAGTAATTCATCAGTTACGACAACTTTAGATTTTGGAAAACATTCAATGACATACAATGGTGAGAAAGTTAATTTTTTTGTAAAGCCCAATGATCAAAATTGTATTATAAACCCTACATTGAGTAATTATTATCTTTATCATGAAATTTATTTGGTAAAAGGTGCTGAAAATGTAACTGAAGATAAATTGAAATATACAGATGATTATTTATACCCTTATGTTAAACCAAATGGAGATACTATAAATGTACCTTTCCTCTTAATCAGTAATACATTATTTATAGAGCAATATCAATATTATTGGCATTTTGATATGGATCATCCTTTTGTCGATATTAATAGTAAAGTAGACGAAAAAGAAAAGAAATTAATGGAAGAGTATATAAAAACATTATTCAAATCTAAAATATTTCGTGAGCATGATTTTCTTGAGTATGTGAAAGATAAAGGAATAGACTTACCTGAAGGTTTCATAAAATCAGAAAAATATAAACTTAGTAATTTACCAGCTTATGAATTTATACCCCAAGATATAATTGACTCTTGTCCATTATTTAAAAATGAACTGATGAATATCAAATCCAGCTTTGATTCCCTTCAGATAATGACAGATAAGGCACGTGCATATAAATTAATATCTTATGAGTTAAACAATCGCTTTAATGATGTAAGAATTGGAGTCATTAGGCAGAATAAGCAATCTTGTGATTTTAATAAAATTGATATGCTAACAAAGCGCAAACCTTCATTTGGAGAGATGAATGCTTATATTGTTAAATAAAAGTATGCTATAAGTAAATATTTAAAAGAAAGATAGATAAATCTCCTAAAAAATATTTTTTGGGAGATTTTTTTAATTTTTTATGAGAGTTAAAGTTAAAAAAGGGGAGAAGTTCCCCTTTGTTAGAAATTTGGTAATGTTATTTCTCCTCATCTTGCTTATTTTTTTTACGATATACCATATATATCGCAATCACAATAACGATACCAACAATAAAACCAATTTGGCTCATATTTTTACATTTATATTCTTCTTGCAACCAAAGAAGCTGTTATTAAATAAAAAGGAAGCGAGTTGCATCCATATTTAGTAATTATCGCTAAGGACCAGAATACATAAAGATGAGAACACATATTTTAAAAATTTTTTAGTAAGGCTGTGAATATCTAATTGTTTAAAATCATGCAATTTTAACTAAATAAGGCACTTCTTATTTTCAATATATTTCCTTAAAAACCCATCAAATGTAATTATTTTTATTTTCATATAGAAAGATTCATTTTCTATTTTATTTATTTTTTGAAATATAATTAAATAAATTTGATCTTAAATGTGTATTAAATCGAATATAAATAATATCTATATCTTTTTTAACATCGTATTTATATTATTTAAATGTAAAATATATCATTATTATATTATATATATTTTAATTTATTTTATCTATATATACTTTGAAAAAAATCTTGAAAAGGATACAATAACAATAAAAAAAATCTATTGTTCTTTCAAAAGTTTTTTATCGAACACATTGGTTTAATTTTTACATACTTACCATAAATCGAAATTGATATTGTGTATTTATCACCAAAAAAATTAATCAATTTTATACTTAGTGTATATAAATTAAAAATTATGTAACTTTTCGTTTTTCGTAGAAAAGGAATACAAAATATATTAAAAATATAATCTTGGTTTTAATTTAATTATTAATACTTATTTATTTTTTAGGAAAATCCGGTCTTTGCATTTTATATCTACTTGAAGAGAGGACTTCTAAAAAAGATTCTAAAGCTTCAATTTCGTCCTGTTTTAAATTTAAAGGAATTATAAGAGAGTCAATTACCGGATACATAGGATCTTTAAGTTTTTGTTCTTTAGTAGGATTATTTATTAATAGAGTATTATTATATAAATTAATGATGCCTGTTAAATTATCCATAAAGCCATTGTGCATCCAGGGGCGAGTAAGTAGTAAATCTCTCAAAGACGGGGTTTTAAATTTACCAACATCCTTAGGATCTTTTGTGGTTTCATATAACCCTAAATCCTCAAATTCTCTTTTATAATAAGTAAGACCAATGTTGTGAAATTTTTCATCAGTAAAATATTTACCATAATGGCAGTTCATGCATCTTGCTTTAGTCCTGAATATATGCATACCATATATTTCTTTATCTGTAAGTGTAGAATAATTACCATTTATAAACTTATCAAACCTGCCGGGTTGACTTTTTATAGTTCTTTCAAAAGCTGCTATGGCTTTAGTGATACGTTCATAAGTTATTTTTTCATTTCCGTAAGCATTTTTAAAAAGACTTTTATACCCTTTTATTTTAGAAAGTTTTTTTACCACTAGATCTTTATTAAAGCTCATCTCATTATGAGCTTCCAAAGGACCCGCTATTTGTTCCTCCAGGCTAGAAGCTCTACCATCCCAAAACATTTTATCTTTGAAAGCAGAATTGTATAGAGAAGGTGCATTTCTTCTTCCCAATTGATGGTCGTGCCCTAAAGAAACACTACGATGGTCTGTCCATCCTAATTCCGGATCATGGCAACTGCTACAAGAAATTTGATTGGAGGAAGAAAGTTTAGGATCAAAAAATAGCATTTTACCTAAAATAACTTCCGGTTGTTCCTGAGTTTCATAGAAAAGTGTGTCCATTTCAAGCGGTTCAAATTCTTTCCATGGAATACCTTTATCTATAAAAGGTGAAGGCCATTTTTCCAAAGGTTGTTTATAGCTTTCTATGATTTCTTTTATATCAACTGTATGACTTTTATAATTATAAAAGCAGAAAAGGATAACTATTAATAAAAATATTTTTAAGAATATGCTCTTTAGGTTTTTCATGTCTGTTTTACATTTAAAAAACTAATCCTAAACTTATTGATTGTGAATAATTAGGCTTTTGGTGATAGAATGTATATTGTAAGGATTGGTCTACGAACAAGTTTAGATTAGAAATTTTGAAATATACTTTTACTTGTAAGTTTGTTTTGAAATAATTTGAAGATTTAAATTCAAAATTATCTTTGAGCTGTTTTTGAAAACTATCTTGGATTCCTGTCATTTTTAATTTATTTTCGGAACTTAAAGATTCTTTCCAGCTTACAGCGGATGAAATAAAAAAATGAGTTCCCGAAGAAAAAGATTTATTTAGTCCCAGGTTTATACCCCAAGATATGTCGGAAAATTCTTGATAAGAATAGGGGTAAACATATTTTTCTTTTTCATTTATTAAATTAGTGAAGGGGCTGATAGAGTAGGAGCCGTTAACAATTTTTCTTGAATATAAAAAAGATAGATTTAGGTCGCTTTTTTTATGAGAATATTGTTGTTTTTTATCTATACAATCCATGTGCGAACCTAAATCTATGTAATAAAATTCTGTACCGCTTCTTTCTTTGTAAGTACCGTTTATACTAATCCCTAAGGTATAATTACTACTTGGGTCAAATAATTTTATTAAGGAAATATAGTATAGATTTTCTTTAATCTTAGAAAGTGTTAGTTTACTATTGGTGTTTTCTTCTACTTTTTTATTGTTGAATCTTTCAATATTTGCAGAAAAGAAAAAATTCTTTTTTTCGGAATTAAAAAATTGAATTCCACCTCTGTATGTATTACCACTAAAACTAGTATTAAAAACTTTTCCTGTAAAGAGATAACTATAGTTGCCCAGTCCTAGCATCTGGTAAAGTACAGGTTTACCTACAAGACTGGCAAATTTAACATCATTGTTTTGGGTATAATTTTTAAATCCCATATTAGCCGAAACAGTATATTGATGTAAGATATTTCTACTGTACCCCAAATCAATATCTAAATCTGACACCAGATTCTTGGGTCT
The DNA here is from genome assembly GCF_002964965.1 of Apibacter adventoris. Classification (NCBI taxonomy): domain Bacteria; kingdom Pseudomonadati; phylum Bacteroidota; class Flavobacteriia; order Flavobacteriales; family Weeksellaceae; genus Apibacter; species Apibacter adventoris. Next base: position 70,642 of record NZ_PSZN01000007.1, on the reverse strand, counting down.
GGGATCTATATCTCTATATTCTTGTTGTGCTTTGTAACGTCCGAAAATACCTAGTATATTTTTTCCGGATTTATAAGAATAGCCACCTTCAAAAAAATAAGTTTCGTTATTTAAATTTCCTCCAATGCTATCTGCTGATATATAGGGATATATATTTTCTAGGTCGGAATTTTCATTTAAAACTACTTTTTTTATAACATTTTTGGAATAAAAGGCTTTTCCCCAAACTATATGTTTTTGGGGAGATAGTATTTGGTATGATTCTACTTCTACTTTTATGCCTTCTAAACCTTTTCCTTTATTAACTTCATAATATTTATTTGAATTTTGAATGTGATATTCGCTAAATATTTCTGAGAAAGAAAAATTCCTGTAATAAAACATATTGGCCGGATTTTTTTCTATTTGATATCTGTAAAAATTGCTCCGGAAGTCATATTTATCAGTCAAAGTAAGTTGTAAAGTATCTATAACTTGCCCAAAGCAAGATATACTTACCAATAATAAAATAACAAAATATGTTTTATTCCTATATGTCATATTTGTTTACTTTTTTAATGATGGTTTTCCTGATTTAAAATCTTTTTTAGAATTATTGGTATCTTGTAATATTTTATAAGGTATTTGGGTAGTAACTATTCTGTTTACACTCTTTCCGTATCTGGATTCATCTCCTTCATGAAGGCTGCAAGTTGTCCATCCGCTATCTAAAGAAGTTGATGTTAAAATCCAATCTGGATCTTTACCATTACTTAAATTAACAGCATCTATAATCCAATTATTGGGAATGGCCATAGCATCTCCATCCATAAGAAAACCAAATTCATTATATGTATAATGGTAACTATTTTCTGCAAGAAAAGTTTCTTTGGACATATTTTCCGGTAGACGAGCAATCACGTAGCTCCTAACTCCTTTTTTATCAATAGATACAGAATTAAACAATTCCGAAGTGTTAGGTACTTGTGGATTGTCTACACTTTCATCATCATAAGGACTATACATTTCAAAATTTGCAGAACTTAAATTGATATAATTTTTATCTATTGCATTATGATTATTAGCACTTTCTGCTATTACTATGGAAGATCTTGGTGGAATAGGATAATCTTTCCCTTTACCAGGTAAAATAATTATGCCTCCGGCCGCAAATTTTTGTTCCATAATATTAGGAGAATAGTCATTTTTATCATTAGTTGTAAATTCTGATTCAGCTAAAAGTAATCCGTCAGCATATACTACATAATCCGAATTGTTGTATAGCTTAAAGTATCGGTCGCCAAAGTATGGGATTCCTGTTAGCGAGTTTTTACTACCCGTATAATAAATTTCTTCAAATATTAAATCTCCTTTTTGGGTTATGGATTGATGTACAGAAAGTTCTATTATTTGATTTTCTCCTGTAATAGATATGGATTCTAATATGCCGGTTAGTTTAATTGGGGCTTTATCATTGTCAATAACTCCTTCAACGGATATTTTATAATTTCCGCTGATGAGATCGATATTTAAAATAGGAGATTTACTTTCTACTTGGGTTTCTATTCCTGAATTTATTTCTTTAAATGAGACAATAAAATTTACAGGAGATGAAATATCTATTTCTTGAGGATAAGATAGTCTTAATTCTACTTTTGTTTTGCTATTTGAAGAAATATCCATATCATCATCTGAAGAACAGGAAAAAAAAAGTAAAATAATTACTATATTAAATAGTATTTTGTTAATTAATTTCATTGTTTTATTTATTTAATGTTATATATTATTATTTTAGAAAAAGTTTAGCTCTGGGAATAAAATCTTCAGTTGAATTATTTGTATCTTGTAAAATATCTATTCCATTAGCATTTTTTTCTTTAATTTTTCTTTTTATACATGTATCAAATCTTGTAATATCTTTATCATTTAAAGAGCAATAGGTCCAACCTCTGTCTATAGAGGGAGAAATAACCAGCCAGTTATGTTTTCCCGGAGTACTTACATTTGCCGCATCTGCAATCCATTCATTAGGTATTTTATATACTGACCTTTTAAATATATTCCCTGCTTCATTTAAATAAGAATAATCATATTTGTATTGATTCAGATATTCATTTAGGGAAATGTTTTCTCCCAACCGGGCTATGGCATAGGTTTCTGCCCCTCTATTATGCAAATAAACTGTATTAAGTTTCATGGTGGTGAAAATAACTTTTGCATTGGGAACTTCCGGATTATCTACTTCTCCTAATTTTGGATTATCTGTATTAGGAAACTCAAAAAGATATTGAGTACCTGCTTTTCCAATAACAGCAGCAGGAGTCAGATTATAGGCATTAGGATTTGTAGTTTTATGATTTATGGCATTGTCGCAAACAACTATGGATTTTCCTGGTTCTACCGGATAGTCTTTTCCTTTCCCGGGTAGCATTAGTATGGCTGAAACAGGAAAGGAACTGCTAAAAATATTGGGGGTTACATCACGTTTAGTCCAGGGGTTAAATTCTGATAGGCAAATTAATAAACCATCAGCATATAAGGTTCGGTTACTGTTATTATAGATTTTAAAATATTTTCCTGAGTCGTATTTTTTACCGGTAGGGTATATTGTTCCTGTAAAAAAAACTTCCTGAATAACAAAATCTCCATCTTTGTTGATATTTTTAAGATAAAGAGGTATAGTTAGGTTATTGTTTGTAGTGTTTATTTGGATGTTTTCTATTAGACCATAAACATTTAAAGTGTCATTTTCAACTACAACATATCCTTCTATATTTATTTGATAATTTCCGGAAATAATGTGTTTAGTAATGCTTTTTTCAGTTTCATTTTCAAATTTGTATTCAGTTCCCGAGTTTTTCTCTTTTAATAAGAGGGTAAAGTTTCCTTTAGCATCATCTTTTATACCTTCAGGGTATAAAAGATGGGTTGTAAAATTGTTTTGTTCTGTTTCTGTATAACTGTCATCATTTGAACAGTTGTATAACAAGAAAAGCATGCTTAAGAATAAAGCAAATATTTCTTTTCCATATTTGAATTTTTTCATATTTTATTATAGTTTAAAATTAATTTCCATTCCAAAATAGGGGGAATAGGAAGATCTTCTTTGTACAACTCCGTATATTTCATATTTTTTATTATAGTTATATAGTTTATTAACAAACATGGAAACGGTTATTTTTTCATGATACATTTTTTTTGAAAATTTTAGGTTTATATTAAGTGAAAGAGGTACTCTGCGAGAATCTAAATTATTGTTATCTCTGTATAACCATTTCAGATAGGTGTCATTTTTGTCAGCTTCCGTATAAGGATGTAAAACCTCATCATATCCCATATAATACAGTGGAGATCGATCTTTTTTCATGTATTCAGTTAAATTATACCATGAACATTGTACAGATGTTAAAAAGTTCATTTTTAATATAGGAATGTAAGTGTCTGCCATAAAACTAGTGGAAAAAGTTTCCAACTCATATCCGTCATCATCTTTGTATAGGCCTACGAAAGGAATTTTTTCATTATTCAATATAACATCTGAAGATTTATACATGGGAACACTATTACGGTAAATAGTGTTAAACCAAGCACCACTAAAGGTGAAACGTGTATTGATTATAGAAAATCTTTTAGAAGAATATTGGAATTCTACTCCTTTTTTATCAGTGGTACTTCCATTTTCTGTTTTCGTATAAGTAGCAAAATCATTTTTTATTTCGTAAGACAGATTAGTAAGATCAGGAGGAGCAGTAATATTTATATGGTCAATATTATCAGTAATATATTTCTTATAAATAAAATGTTTATAATAAGTCATGGTTCGGAAACCGGAAGTCATTTTTTCACGGAATATTGTTACTGATAAGTTGTTGTTATCATAACTAAAATCAAATCTTATTTCTTTTTTATTATTATTAGCTACCGTTAAGTCTTTGTTTTCTTTATTAATAATATAAGTTTGAAAGTTTAATTTTCTATACTCCGGATTGTTATGAAAATAATTTAATTGTGTATAGTTTATGTAATGAAGATCCGGATATAATAACTCTAAAGTAGGCACTTTTTTGTGTTCTCCATATCCTAAGGTTATATCCACAGTAAAGGCTTTATTATGAATAAACATTTGAGGCATAGACCATTGGAAATTAGCTCTGGGTTCCCAAAAAAAGCTTTTGGCTAGTTTATAAGAATGATCCATATTAGTCATTTTAAAAGATCGTAATCCTAAACTCAAAATGAAATGATTTTTATTAATATTGAAGCCTATTTTATCTTCTGCATATAAGGATAGTTTAGACATAGACGGAATATCTTTATATCTTCTTGGGAAAGAACCCATATTTAGATTAGGGGGTTGTAGACGATTATAGATTTGACCTCTACCATTATTTTTAGAATAGGTCCAATCACTTCCAATTAATATGCTATGTTTAAAACCTAAAGTTTTGGCATACATATTTGATATTAGTTTAAGAAATACATCTAAGGGTTTTCCTTCTACATATAGATTAGATGCATAGTTCTTATCTAGATAAATTCCGTCAAAGGCACCTTCGTCCATAGATATGGGTAGGGGAGCCACAGCTGGCAGCTGTATAAACTTTATTTGCTCAATTTTGTCAACTTCTTCTCTAATTGAGGTACTTAACTGAATATCTTTAATCCATTTTTTTTTCAATAAGAGTTCAAAATTATTAGATATTCCATATTTATAATAAGTGGATTTGTATCGGTCTATTTTATCATAACCGGTATCAGGATCAAATTTTTCGTCATCTATAGAGCCGGTAAAGTCTAAATTAAGATCCCATACTAGTTGAGAAGAAGTTAATGAGAATATTTTTTGGCTTCGGAGTGAGGCTGTATATCTTTTATAAGTATCATAAGTATTTCTAGGCTCTGATTTAGCATCAAGTACATCCATACTTGCATTTATGTTCCATTGATATTTAGGAATTTCAAATCCCTTCGCTATATAATATAGTTTACTATACCCATCAGCCTTAAATCTTCCTTCCCACTTATTTCCTCCTTTTTTTCTTGTTATATTCACAACCCCAGAGGTTAAATCTCCATATTCTACAGAAGGAATTCCCCGTATAATTTCAACTTTTTCTATGTCATCTGTAGAAATCGTTCTCATATCGATTCCGATAGAAGTAGTTTTTTTTCTTTGATTGGAAAAACGCTGTCCGTTTGTAATGGTTTGATTCAAAGGATCGGGAGAATATTGAAGGTCAGCATTTGTATTGATAGGAATGCCATCAATCATAAAAAGCGTCCCCAAAGAATTTGTATTATATCCGGAAACAGAACTAGCTTGTCTGAGTTGAATAGGGTTTACAGAAGTAAATTCAGGATCCTTTGCTAATCCTCCGGGTAATAATTCCAATACATCCGTAAAACTGGAAGGTTGCAAAAGTTCTAAAGCTTTTTTGTCTATAATTGATTTTGTAGTGATACCTTTTGACTCTTTTGCTGTTACGATAATAGTTTCTAATTCATTTTCTTTTGTTTTTAATTTTATTTCTTGAGTTAAATTTCCGTTTAGTTGAATCTCTGAGCTGTAGGAAGCATATCTGGAATGAGATATGAATAATGTATATTTACCTTTAATAATTTGAATGTCAGCTTTTCCTTTTTCATCGGTATAAAAGGTTATAGTTTTATTTTCTTTACCTTGGATAATAATTTTAGCATTATTGATCAAATTGTTTTCTTCATCTTTTATTATTAGTTTTAATTCTATTTTAATTTCCTGACAGAAAATAAATCCAGGAAAAAAAATTAGTAAAAAAATATATTTCAAACAACTCATTACTTTTAATTAGTCTAAATAAGTATTAGCAAATATATAAATTTTGTATTCTAAAATGAGGTATTATTAAAAAAAAATCAAAAAAAATGAATAAATTATGAATAATTGAAATTCCTTTTCTAAAGAACATATATATAATATAAAATATAATTATTATAATAATATTTATTTGTATTTCTTTTTATTAAGTAACTATACATTACTATTAGTACTTTATAATTTATTTTTTATTATTTGAGATAAATTTTATGAAATTATTCTGTTCTATTTTTTGATATTTTAGAGTAATTTTGCACTCATTTTAATTATAATAAATAGGAGTGGATAAAAAATATTTAGGTTCCTTTTTCATAATCCTAGCTTCTGTAATGCTTGGTATAGATGGAGGAATATTAATTGGTTTGTATTACAAAATATTTCATTTTTATAATGTTAAATTTATTGTATTCGTAGCTCATCTTATACCTACCTTATTTCTGTCCGTTTTTTGTTTTAGAAAATATAAAATGTTAAAAATATTTTCTTGGAATGATTATGTATATTTATTTTTGATTGCTTTATTCGGAGGAACTATAGGCACTTTATCAATAGTAAAAGCATTACAACTTAGTGGCTTTAGTAAAGTGAGTATAGTTATATTATTGCAGAAATTGCAGCCTGTTTTTGCTATAGCTATGTCTATTATAATATTAAAAGAAAAGCCAAATCTCAAATTTTTTATAGTTGCTTTGGTGGCTTTGGTAGCCAGTTACCTATTAGCTTTCGGATTTCAAAGTCCCATGATGTTGGAAAGTAATAATATCCAAGCTATTTGTTATTCATTACTTGCTGCATTTTCTTATGGAAGTTCTTTGGTATTTGGTAAAAAAATTTTACATAAATACGATTTTTTTACTAGTACTTTTTATCGTTTTTTCTTTACAACAATCATTGTAGGAGTTTTAGTAATTTTATCCGGTAATTTAATTAGTGATATCAATTATTTTTTGGATAATCGATCTTTATTATTATTTGCTGTTTTTTGTTCGTTTTGGGGATTGACAGAAGTTTTTGTTTATTATGTCGGTTTAAAAAATACCCCTGCATTATTAACCTCTATATTTGAACTGACTTATCCTTTTACGGTTGTTCTAATAGATACCTTTGTTAATAAGTATTATCTAACATCTTTACAGATTTTTGCAGTTGTTTTGCTCTTAGGATCTATTATTTATCTTAATCTGAATAATAGAAAAATTATTCGGAGTAAATAAAGGTAAAAAATTTTTAAATATTTTTTGTAATTGCTTGAACAATCCTAAATCGGTTGAAAAAACTTTTTAGAATAACTCTGAGTACTGTATATCCCGGAATGGCAAAAATCACTCCAATAGCTCCAAATAAAACCCCGAATATTAACATAACTAAAAATATTTCTAATGGATGTGATTTTACACTCTTTGCATAAATGAGTGGTTGAAAAACAGCATTATCAATTAATTGAGCTATTAAATATAAAATACTGATCCATATAATATTAGGAAATATTTGTAAATTAAGATCCATACCTAAAGTAAACATACTACTCATACTTAATATGTTTATAATAAAAAAACCTACTAAAGGACCTAAATAAGGAATTAGATTAAAAAATGCACAAAATATGGCTATAATAATCATATTTTCTATGCGGAAACTTCCTAATATTATTAAGTATAAAATAAACATGGCAAAAATTTGTAAACATATACCCAAAAAATAACGGGTTAATAAATTTTTTATATTAGAAAGGGCTAAAATTACTTTTTTTATATCTTTTGTCGGAGCGGCACCAACAATTATTTTGTTGAATAAATCTTTTTCTCTAAGAAAGAAAAATGTTATGAAAACTATAGAAAATATAGAAATACCTATTTTGGATAATATGGAAAAACCAATTTGAATTGTGTCCTGATGAATTTTGAATTTATATTTCGGAGTTAGCAATTTAGCATAATTTCCATCAAATAAATAGATATGTTTGTTTTTTAATGACTCATCAATAATTTTAATTTGTTCAGTGATAGATGCCTGCAGTTTATTAGTATCAAGTAAAGATAGATTACCTGCTTGCTCAATAGCTAAAGGGATAATTAAAGAAAGAAAAGCAAAAAATATGCTGAACATTAATAATATAGTAATAAAAGCAGAAATAGTTTTAGAAATTCTAATTTTTCCATTTAAAAAATTCATAATAGGTCTGCCCATAAGAGAAAGAGCAAAGGCAATAAATAAATAACCTAGAATAAAACGTATTTTCCATAGAAGAAATACCAATAGGACCGTCAAAGCTATAACAGTTACTGCACTAATAATACCCTTACTTAATTCTTTGTAATTCATTATATTTGAATAAAACTTTTTAAGTTTTCACTAGTAATTTTTAAGTTTTGTTTTTATTTTATTAAAAGTAGTTTAATCATTTTTTAATAATTCCATTAAGTCTAATATAATTATGATTTGTTTTATGTTATTTTATAATTTAATCTTGATGATTTATTTTTTTGACTTTTAATCTACTTTTGTTTTTTTATCTTTCTTTCCGCGAATAAATCAGAAAAGGTTCGATTTATAATACATACCTAAATTTATTTTTTAGGTTTGGTTTTTGGGGTTATAGTATCCTCATAGTTAATAATAATAAAAATATTTTCATTATTTTTTTTAAAAAAATAATTTTCACGAGCATATTTTTCTCGCGCTTCTTTATTGTATTTTAGATTTTTGTATTGTATATTTTCAGAGTCTAATTTATTTTTATAATATTCTTTCTCATGTTCCAGTTTTGATATTTCACTATTTAATTCTTTATGCGTAAGATAAGAGTTAGTATCAAAAAATAACATCCAGATAATAAAGATCACGGAAATAATAAAATACATACTGGAATACCAGTTTTTACCCAGTATTGTAATTTTTTTCGTAGATTTATTAATCTGTGACATCGTGGGTTAATGATTAATTATGAGTTACTTTTAAAGTATTTTTAATTACAGAACTTAAAACATTAATAGCTACAGTATTTTTTTTCATTGTTGGAATTATAATATCAGCAAAGGCCATAGAAGGTTGTATAAATTCTTCATGCATAGGTTTTAACGTAGTTTGATATCGTTCTATTACTTCTTCTAAATCTCTACCTCTTTCCTGAATATCTCTTCGTATTCTTCGGATGAGTCTTTCATCAGAATCAGCATTAACAAAAACTTTTACATCAAATTCTTTTCTCAGTTCTGTATCAGCCAAAACTAAAATACCTTCAACGATTAAAATTTCCTTAGGTTGAATCATTGTTACATCTTCTGTTCTGGAGTGTGTAATAAAAGAATAAAGAGGTTCATTTATCGGTAGTCCTGATTTTAATTGTTGTACATGTTTAAGTAATAAGTCAAAATCAATAGATCTTGGGTGATCATAATTAAGTTTGACTCTTTCATCGAAAGATAAATTAGGATTATAATGATAATAATTATCCTGTGTTAAGACATTGACTTGATTAGAGTCTAGTTGTTTTAAAATATTATTTACTACTGTTGTCTTTCCGGATCCTGTTCCTCCTGCAATACCTATAGTTAACATTAAAAAATATATTTTATGATAAATTTACAATTATAAATGGAATTTTAAAAAATATTGTTACAGTTCTTTCAATTTTCCTTTAAAATCCTTTAAAGACTTATAATTTTTGGCTTTCATGATTGTTTTTAGTTCAGTTAAAAGTCTTGAAAATACAGAAATATCTTCTTTCATGAGCTGTGTTCCTATTTGTACCATAGAAGCCCCACATAAAAGGTGTTCAAAAACATCTTTACCTGTTTCAACCCCACCACAGCCAATAATAGAAATATCATTTCGTAATAATTTATAAAACATTCTTACATTGGCTAAAGCAGTAGGTTTAATATATGCGCCTCCAATTCCCCCAAAACCATTTTTTGGCTTAATCACTACAGATTCATCTTCAATATATAATGCATTTCCGATACTGTTAATACAAGTTACAAATTGTAGTGGATACTGATTGAGTATATCAGCTACTATTTCAAAATGGACCATATCAAAATATGGAGGAAGTTTTACACCTAAAGGTTTAGAATAAAATGAAAATATTTTATTTAAAACTTCTTCTGTTCGTTCAAAATCATAACCCGTTTGAGGTTTTCCCTGAATATTGGGACAAGATAAATTTAGCTCAACCCAACCCTGAAAATCAGAACTGTTAATCTTATTAAGCATTTCCATATTTTCTTCCAAAGATAATCCCGCAATAGAGAAAAATAAATGATCATTACCCAATTTATGTTCTTCTAATACATAGTCTAAGTAAAATTGAAACCCTAAATTAGGTAACCCCATAGAGTTAATGCTACCTAGTTTTAAATCTACATAACGAGGAGAGGGGTTACCCTCTCTAGAAGAGATTGTACAACTTTTTGTTATCCAGGTTCCGGATTCTGAATTTTTAAGTTTTGAAAGATCCTCAAAAGTCATACACTTAGCACCGGAAGCATTCATTAAACAATTGTCAAAAATTTTATTAGATATTTTAGTCTCAACGGATATCATGGATTAAATTTTTACAAATATCTAAAAATTTAAATTATAAAATTAAGTTACCAGGAGTTAAATTATTAATTTTTGTATAAAATAAAATAAATGAAAAAGTTATATTTGCCAAAAATTAAATTATATGGAAAATCAAAATTATGAGCAACCGTCTCAATCATCTGAAGATCTTTTTACAGGAATGCCACCTATGCCTAGTAATAATCTTCCATTAGCGATAATTTCAACAATTTTGGGTTGTTGTTCTCCTTGTTGGATTGGTTTAATATTAGGGATTATTGCTATTGTATATTCCTCTCAGGTAAGAACAAAATACAATGCTCAAGATTATGATGGTGCTCAGAAGGCTGCAAAAAATGTGAAAATTTTTTCTTTTATATCCTTAGGTTTAGTGGTTATAAATATAATAATTCAGTTAGTTATCTATTCTATTTACGGAATAGCTTACTATGAAAATTATTTTAATCAATTTAAATAATTAATTTTTTAAAAGGTTAATTAAAAATTTATAGAAGTTGGGAGTATTTATAAGATATCCCAGCTTTTATTTGTTAAAGTAAAAAAGAAATATGAAAAGGATATGGGTATGGAGCTTTCTAATTATGGTAAGTTCTATTGTTCTAATCTTTTATTATTCTACTGATCCAGTACATACACATTCGGGTGTTCCTTGTACATTTAAAATTGTTACAGGTTATAACTGTTCAGGGTGTGGTGGGCAAAGAGCTTTACATCTCCTATTACACGGAGAATTTTTACAGGCATTACGATATAATTTTTTAATTATTTTCTTTCCTTTTTTTATATATCTTCTTTATGTAGTAATAAAAGTATATATTTTAAAAGAAAATAATCATATACCTAAATTTATGTTTTCAAATGATTTAGGGACTATAGTTTTAGTTATAGTTATATTATTTACAATTTTAAGAAATATTCCTTATAAACCATTTATTTATTTAGCCCCACCTCCATAATTTTTATAATTTATTTTATTTATAAAATATATCTTTTAATTCTAATAAATATTTCTCATAATTAGGTAATACATTTATAGAAGAAAGTATAATATAAGAAAAAAATAAAACTACACTTATCATTATACCATTAATAGCCCATTCTTTAGCTTTATCACTTAATTCTAAGGCTTTTTCATATTTATTTTTTTTCCAATAAATTTTGGACTTAGTATATAAAATAATAGATAAGATTCCTATAGGAAGACATAATAAGCAACACAAAATGATTTTTAGGTAAGGAATTCTTTTCAATTGAAAATTATCAGAATTAAAAGAACTATGATTCATAATCATGAAATTTATGTAAAGATACTAATTAAAGTAAAATATCTCTTATCTTTTTAACTTTTGTAAAGTAAACCATATAGAAAAATAGAATTTAATTGATTATCAATCAATAAGAAAGAGTAAAAAGAGAAACATAAACGATTTAAAAATAACCATAAAACCTTGTTAAGCTTTAATTTTCATAGATTCAAATAGTTCTTAAGACAAATATATGCAATAAATTTTGTAACTATCTTTCTTCAATTTTTGGAGTTAGATAAATCACCTATCTGTAGTTATTTTTGTTTGAGAAATCCATAATTTGCCAATATTCTTTCCATTCATCAACCCTTCTAAAAATATCGTATCCTAATTGCACATCAGTAAAATCATAAATCACATGCTTATTAAAATAAATATTTAGAGTTCAGAGTTTGTAAAATAACCTCGGCTTTATTTATCAATTCATTTATCTCATCAGAACGAACATTCACTTCTCCGGAATTTATTCTGACTCTTTTATGATAAGATACCTACATTATAATTCAAAAAATCCGATATATTCGGCAATTGTTTGATGAAAGCAGGAATAAATGCTTTTCGGCAAACCGAATGGAGTGGTAAAGTGCTTGGACTGACCGTCAAATAAAACATAGGTACTTGGGCATATAAGAAAAGATTGCATCAAATATGAAGCCTTTTTGTACAAGATCTTTTCAGCAAATAAAATTGAGCTGAAAGACAAAATTACTTTATGGTTTTTGCATTTTCTTTGCATTATAGTGAGATACATAAATAAAATCAGAGAATATGAGACTGAGGATTATTTGCCACATGATGACGGCGGTGGACGGAAAGATTACGGGGCCGTTTATGGAAACAGATGCCGCAAATGGCGTAAACCATGAGTACGAACGTACCAACAATTTCTACAATCCGCAGGTATGGCTGTGCGGACGGGTTACTACCAATGAGAATTTTACTTTTTATCATAAACCGAATCTGGACCGAAATGCTCCGGTCGTTTCCGAAGGAGACTTTGTAGCCGTAAAAGACGCTCCGATGTATTATGTGTCGGTGGATGCTTAGGGAAGAATCGGATGGGAATCCGGCGATTTCGAAGACGAAGGCCGACCAACCGCTCACATCATCGAGGTGCTGACCGGAAAATCGTCGAACGCCTATAAGGATTTTCTTCGACGGTTGAATATTTCCTATATCATTGCCGGAGATGAAAACCTTGATTGTGCTCTTGCTTCCGAAAAGCTATATGAACTTTTCGGCATCGAAACCCTGATGTTATCCGGGGGTGGCTATATAAACGGTTCATTTCTGAATGAAGGTCTGATTGACGAATTAAGCCTTGTTGTCGCTCCCGTTACGGACGGTTCTCCGGATACAGTTACCCTTTTCGGACGTGCCGGCTGCCTGCCCGAAAAACCACCTGTGGAGTTCTCGTTGCTGGCGGTTGAACAACTGGCAGGCGATTGTGTTTGGTTAAGATATAGCATTAAAAAATAAAGGGATGAAGAAATTATCCGTTATGGCGGTTGTACTGCTCCTTTTTTGGGTCAGTCCTGCAATCGGCGACAAAAATAACAATCAAAATTCAAATGATATGAATACAACAGAACATTACACATTCGGATTAAGCGACCGTGTAACCCGTCAAAAAGTACACTTCAAAAACCGCTTCGGAATCGGATTGACAGGAGACCTCTACATACCGAAAAATCAGGGCGGTAAATCGGCGGCGATAGCCATTAGCGGACCTTTTGGGGCGGTCAAGGAACAAGCTTCGGGATTCTACGCCAACCAACTCGCCGTACGTGGATTTGTCGTATTGGCCTTCGATCCTTCGTATACGGGCGAGAGCGGCGGCGAACCCCGTTATGTGGCTTCGCCTGATATCAATACCGAGGATTTCAGTGCAGCCGTCGATTTTCTTTCCACCTTTGATGGCATTGATCCTGGACGCGTCGGAATACTCGGCATCTGCGGATGGGGCGGGCTCGCGCTCAATGCCGCCGCCATCGATACCCGAATTAAGGCTACGGTAGCTTCTACGATGTACAATATGAGCAGGGTAAATGCCAACGGTTATTTTGACGCGATGGATGCCGAAGCACGTTATGAACTTCGCGAAAAACTCAATGCCCGGCGTAACGTGGATTTCAAAAACGGTACTTATGCCCTTGCGGGAGGCGTGGTGGATCCGCTGCCCGATGATGCGCCGCAGTTCGTGAAAGACTATTATGCCTATTACAAAACACCACGCGGTTACCACGAACGGTCTCTGAATTCCAATAATGGCTGGAACGTGACCTCTTCCCTCTCGTTCATCAATACGCCACAGCTCGCGTATATCGGAGAGATACGTAACCCGGTATTGATTATCCACGGAGAGAAAGCCCATTCGCGTTATTTCGGCGAAGATGCTTACAAGAAACTTACGGGTGATAATAAAGAACTGATGATAATTCCCGGAGCGAACCATACAGACCTGTATGACCGTCTGGATATGATTCCGTTCGACAAGCTGGCATCATTTTTTAATGAAAACCTGAAATAATGGATATAATAGAAAGATTACATCAGGGCGAGATGATCCGGATGGACGACCCTGATTATCACAAAGTACAGGAACAGATAGATTGGGTGTTTGCAAAAACAATCGAACTCAATAAGCTGCCCTTCGGACATGCTCTGATTAGGGAGAAAATCAATGAACTGCTCGGCATCAGAATAGATGAAACAACCACAGTCTGCATTCCCTTTTATACCGATTGGGGAAAGAATACCACCATCGGCAAAGAGGTCTTTATCAATATGGGCTGCACCTTTATGGATCGTGGAGGCATTACGGTAGAAGACAGGGTACTCATCGGTCCCAAAGCCAATATCATTACGGAAAACCACCCTGAAGACCCTGAACTGCGACGGTATGTTTACAGTAAACCGGTACATATCAAAAAAGGGGCATGGATAGGAGCTTCGGTCACTGTTCTGCCGGGTGTCACCGTGGGCGAGAACGCCATTGTAGCGGCAGGTGCGGTAGTAACAAAAGATGTCCCGGATAACACTATAGTCGGAGGTGTTCCTGCAAAAATAATACGAAAAATCAAAACAAAATAGCCTATGAAGAAGTTATTATCAATATGGGCGTTCTTACCATTATTCACTATAATGACATGCGGAAACGATTCCTCAGAACCGGAAAAAACGAAAAAAAAACAATATGGAAAAGAATACAATCAAACTAACGGCAGGCAGTAAGACATTTACTGCTACATTGGCAGATAATTCTTCGGCGAAAGCCCTCAAAGAATTGCTTGCGAAAGAAGACATCAGTATAAATATGCGGGATTATGCCAATATGGAAAAGGTTGGTACTTTGGTAACGACTTTGCCAAGGAATGACGAATATATCACCACCTCTGTCGGAGACTTGATTCTTTATCAAGGAAATCAGTTTGTCATTTACTATGCTCCTAATACCTATTCGTTTACCCGGCTGGGAAAGATTGACAATACTAAGCGTGAAGAATTGTTGTCCGCACTGGGGAATGGTGATGTAACAGTACTACTATCAATAAACTAAATCTGAAAATTTGATGGAAAAGATAAATGTAAATGTAAAGAAAGCACTACTTTTAGTAATAATTATTTCAATAACTAATATACAATATAATATGGCACAAGAAAAGATTACACAAACTGCCGGTCGCATGCAATTAGGAGAGTTTGCTCCTAAATTTGCTGAGTTGAACGATGAGGTTCTCTTCGGAGAAATATGGAACCGTCCGGGTCTTAGTCCGCGTGACCGTAGCATGATTACCGTCGCAACCCTCATAGGCAAGGGCATTATAGATTCGTCACTAAGCCATCATTTGCAATTTGCAAAAGAAAACGGGGTAACGCGTACCGAGATTTCCGAAATGCTCACTCACATTGCTTTTTATGCCGGATGGCCTAATGCATGGGGAGCGTTTCGCATGGCTAAAGATGTATGGGCAAAAGATAGTACAGCAGACGACAATGGCAAGGCAGCATTTCAGCGAGAGATGATTTTCCCGATAGGAGAGCCCAATAAGGCTTATGCCAAATACTTTATCGGCAACAGTTATCTGGCTCCTATTTCTAAGGAGCAAATTCCTTTCTTTAATGTAACATTCGAACCCCGGTGTCGGAATAACTGGCATATCCATCATGCAACTAAAGGTGGCGGGCAGATGCTTGTATGTATAGCAGGGCGTGGCTGGTATCAGGAAGACAGTAAGGATGCTGTGCAGATGCTTCCCGGCGATGTGATACACATTCCCGCTAACGTCAAGCATTGGCATGGAGCTGCTGCTGACAGCTGGTTTGCACATCTTGCCTTTGAAATTCCCGGCGAGAATGCCTCGAACGAATGGCTCGAACCCGTAAGCGATATAGAATATAATAAACTTGGAAAATAAAAAGAATAAAATGATGAAAACGTTAGTAAGTTATTTTTCCGCGACACGTACGACAAAGGCTCTTACAGATTACGAGTGCCGACATATATGAGATAAAGTTCGAAACTCCATACACAGCGGCCGATCTCGATTGGACTGATAAAAAAAGCCGGAGCAGCGTAGAAATGCGTGATAAGGATTTCCGTCTGGCAATCACAGACAGGGAGGCGAAAATCGAAAATTACGACGTCATTTATATCGGATTTCCGGTTTGGTTGTATATCGCACCGACTATCATCAATACTTTTATGGAGAGCTACGATTTTTCGGGCAAAACAGTAATCCTTTTCGCCACTTCCGGCAGAAGTAGTTTTCGCAAAGCAGTCGAAAATCTGAGAAGAAGCTGTTCACTAATGACAGTTATTAAAGAAGGAAAGGTATTTTGTGTACGTTTATCCGAAGCTGAAATAAGAATGTGAACAAAGAGTCTGAAGTATTTTGTTGAAATACAGCAACAGTCCCAATACTTTAGGCTTCAATTCTTTGAAAAATTCTATTTCGGTCTGTAGTGTTATCGATTTCAAAACGAGAAAATAATCACGTAGTTCAGATAGACAATATTTGAGGAATTTAACCATTCTGACAGCCTTTTCACGAGATAAATAGCCCTTACAAATCAATCATTTGTGATTCAATATTTATCCTATCCATTATTTCGTTGAAAACTGCGTTCATATCACAAAGAATATTTAGCTTCTGAATATGTATTTTATAGTTCTTGAAATAAAGATAATAAGCCAATCCCTTCTATATCTGGTTTTAATGATAAGAAGTATGCTTGTTGCTCACTTCTTTTTATAAAAGCAGCTCTTAAGCCTGCACATAATGCACCATATACATCCCAATTATGGGAGGCAACTAACATACATTCTTCTATAGGAGTATTTAAAAGGTATGCAGCTTTAAGATAAACATCCCGATGCGGTTTATAACTTTGGAAGATTTCTGTACTAATTTGTTTGTCAAATAAATAATCAATTTTGGCATTTGTTAGTTGTCTTTTTAGTAAATCTTTTGACGAATTAGATAGAGCCACAATCAAGTATCCTTTTTCTTTGAGTATTTCGAGAGCTTTTAAAACGTCCGGAAATGCCGGTAATGAAGATAGAATATTCACCAGTTGAGTTGAGGTATCTGCGGTAAAATCAGTCCTCTTTAAGTTAGACACTACCTTCAAAGCATCTATTGCAATAAGTCCGAAGTTTTTGTAAGTATCGGTAACCGTTGAGACTAATGAGTAATGCAATAGTTTTGAGAACCATAAGTCGTAAGCATTTTTACCGAATTTATAAGAAAGAAACGATCTTAAAGGGGCGGTGTTTAAAATAGTTTCATTGATATCAAAAAATAAAACTTTTGGCTTTAAAATAAGTTGATTTGTTTTCATAATATTTATATTTCAAAACATACTAACATGTATGTTTTTAATTAAAAAAAATTACAAGCTCATTATATATTTTATAATAATCTCAATAAATTCATTTAGTTTGGTATCATTTTCATCAATTTTTCTGATTGTTCTTATACCTTCATATGCACTAATCAAAAATAAAGCAGTAGCACTAACATTCGTATCAAAGCTAATCTTCTGTTCTTTTTTAGCTCTGATAAGAATATATTTGATAGCTTTTTCCCACTCATTTATAGTGTTCATTAAAGCAGAGTTGTATTGTTTGTAGCTGTTTAATTCTGTAATAAATTTGTTTAAAGGACAACCTAATTCTTTTTCGTTTTTTGTAAAAGATTTAAGGCGTTTAGAAAAGGTATCACATAATAGTAAGACTGGATCACCTTCTCGATACAGAGGCGAAATCATTGTATCATAAATTCTGCTATGTACTTTAGTCTTAATAACAGCCAAAATAAGTTCTTTTTTATCCTTGAAATGATGGTAGAAAGCACCTCGAGATAAATTTACTTTAGTAGTGATATTATCAATACTTGTCTTTTGTAATCCATTTGTATAAAATAGATTATATGCGGCATCAATAAGTAATTGACGTGTAGATTCTGATTTTTCTTGCTGCTTCATATTTCAAATATAACAAAAAATATACATATGTGTATGTTTTTTGGGGATATTTTGTTTACATTTTCCAAGAAGTTATTTGAATAATGGGAAACCTAAGCAAAATAAAGTGCTTTGCTCGTTTCCCAACCATTACCTATTAAAGATTACTCGCTATTAATTGTCTGTTTTACTGTTAGATATATTAAAATGTCACAATAGTTGAGAATGCATGCTGATTCATATAGATTCCGAGCTTCTTCTTAATGCCGCAGCATGTAGCAATGACATTCAGTCCCGAATGTATTGGTCATCTTGCAAGGGATATGTCTAACACTTTAATGTCAGACTATTTTTCATAAAATTTTTCTATAATTACCAATGGGATATACAACAACTGCACATGGTATTCTATTCCTGTTTTCTGACGTTTAGAAATGATCTATTGGCTACTTTCTTTTATCTAATAGATATTATTAATGTTAGGTTCTTCATATCGATATACGAAAGTCCTGTAAATACAAAAATCACAAAATATCCTTGCTTTTTTTGCTGTCTGACTTTTTATCGTAAGCCATAAATCTCTCCAATTCTTCTTTGCTTAGTGTCTTATGTATGGGGTCTTTCATTATTGTGGCAAAGTCTGAGAACGGATTGTGAAATAGGATTTCCTGATTTACTGCATTACGGACTATTTTTTTGAAATAAATCAGATAAATACTGCTTGTTCCGACGCTGAATTTAAGGTTCGTTAGTAAATACCTGTAATAGTCTTCGATATGAGAATCGTCTTCAGAAAATCAATGCGGATTAATCTTTATACATTGAATATCAATCTAAAGTTGTTAAATTTCATTAATCTGCTTTTATGTTGTACATTTGTCAAGTTAATAATAAACATTATAAAAATAAATTTATTTCATGAGTAGATATACGGTAACCTCAGCATTACCTTATGCCAATGGTCCTTTACATATTGGTCATTTAGCCGGAGTTTATATTCCTGCGGATGTTTATGTAAGATTTTTAAGAAGAAAACAACATGAGGTTGTATTTATAGGAGGGTCAGATGAACATGGGATTCCTATAACTATGAGAGCTAAAAAAGAGGGGGTTACCCCTCAGGATATAGTAAACCGGTACCATGAATTAATGAAAAAAACATTTTTAGAATTAGGTATTTCATTTGATAATTATTCTCGTACCACATCACAAAAACATAAAGAAACTACGCAGGAATTTTTTCTTAAATTATTTCATAATCATAAATTTACAGAAGAAGAGTCAGAACAATATTATGATGAAAAAGCTGGCGAATTTTTAGCAGATAGATATATTGTTGGAACTTGTCCTAAATGTGGAAATTCTAATGCATATGGAGATCAATGTGAAAAATGTGGTTCAACATTAAGCCCTAGAGAATTAATTGATCCTCATTCTATGCTAAGTGGAGAAAAACCTATATTAAAAAAAACCAAACATTGGTATTTACCCTTAGAAAAGTACCAAGATTTTATTTCTGACTGGATTTTGAAAGGTCATAAAGACGATTGGAAGGCCAATGTATATGGCCAGGTGAAATCTTGGTTAGATGATGGTTTGAAACCCAGGGCTATGACCAGGGATTTGGATTGGGGTATCCCTGTTCCTCTGAAAGATGCACAGGGAAAAGTTTTATATGTATGGTTTGATGCTCCAATAGGATATATATCTTTTACCAAAGAATGGGCGGAAAAAGAAGGTAAAGATTGGAAGCTTTATTGGAAAGATGCAAATACTAAATTAGTTCATTTTATAGCTAAAGATAATATAGTATTTCATTGTATTATTTTTCCGGCGATGTTAAAAGCTCATGGAGATTTTATTTTACCATATAACGTTCCGGCAAATGAATTTCTTAATTTAGAAAATGATAAAATTTCCACTTCAAGAAACTGGGCTGTTTGGGCGCATGAATATTTAGAAGATTTTCCAGGAAAACAAGATACTTTACGTTATGTTTTATTATCTAATGCTCCTGAAACTAAAGATAATAACTTTACTTGGAAAGATTTTCAAACTAAAAATAATTCCGAATTAGTAGGAGTATTTGGCAATTTTATAAATAGAGTATCTGTACTAATTCATAAATATTATAATGGTGAAGTTCCCAATCCAGAAGATCTATCAGAAATTCCTGAATTACAAGAGTTATCTAAAACAGCTCAAAATATTTCAAAATATTTGGAAAAATATGAATTTAGAAATGGATTAAATTCATTAATAGCTTTAGCAAGAATCGGAAATCAATATTTGCAAGAGCAAGAACCATGGAAAACAATAAAAACAGATCCTAAAAAAACGGCAAATACCTTATTTGTATCAGTACAAATAGTTGCCTATTTAGCTCAGTTATCAGAACCATTCATGCCATTTACTTCAAAAAGAATTATAGAAGGATTAAATATTTCTTATTATTCATGGAATGATTTAGAAAATGGATGTGAAATTTTAAAAGCAGGACATAAAATAAAGAATATTCCTTTACTATTTGACAAAATTGAAGATGATCAGATTAATTATCAGATCCAAAAATTAGAAGAAAAGAAAAATAAAAATGTAATGCCTCAGTACGAGACAGAACCTCAGAAAGATGTTATTTCTTTTGAAGAATTTGAAAAATTAGACCTTAGAGTAGGGACTATTTTGGAGGCTAAAAGAGTTAAAAAAACAGATAAATTATTAGAATTTAAAATAGATACAGGAGTTGATATTCGTACAATAGTATCAGGCATAGCAGAAAGTTTTTCTCCTGATGAATTAATAGGAAAACAAGTGACAGTTCTTTTAAATTTAGCTCCGAGAAAAATAAGAGGAATTGAAAGCAGAGGAATGTTGTTATTAACAAAAAATACCAATGGTAAGTTTTCTTTTTTGGTTCCGGAAGAAATAGTAGATAATGGATGTAGAATTAAGTGAATTTGATAAATAAATAGCTTTTTTATTTAAATTATATATAGAAAACTTCTAATATATACTTATTTTTAGTAGTTTTGCAAGGAAGAGATTTTCTAATTGCAAAGATCACTAAAATCTTAATCATATAAAACACTAAAAAATGGAATTATTCAATTCAATAAACGAGTTCATATCTCCAAAATTAGTTCAGGATATTTCTAAAGACTTCAAGGAAGATGAGAGTAAAATTTTATCTGCAATACAAACTACAATTGCAAGTATATTAGAAATTTTAATCGAAAAAAAAGAAAATAAGAAATTTATTTTATTATTAAAATATGCTGGGAGTTCAGGTTTGCTGTTTAACTTTTCAGATTTATTTAGTGACAAAATTTGCACTCAAAATAAAAAAATAGTTTCTAAGTTTATACAATATTTATTTCAGGATAAAAAAGATAAATTTATCAATATTATAAGTTTGGATTCAGGATTATCTAAAGAAAACGCAAAAAAAATTATTTTCAGAATTATTTTATTATGTGCAGCATTTATAGGAGAAAGTTTATTGTCTGGAATTAATTTTTCTGTATTAAAAAATCATATAGAAGATGAAAGATTTAATTTTCAACAATATATTCCAATAGAAATGAATTCATTAGTAGATAAATTAAAATCATTTTCGACATATAAATTATGGTCTTCATTATTTTAATGTGATGATGAAATTTATTTATTTTAATACCTAAATTATTATTACAAAATATTATAATTTTATTCCTATACAATGTTGTATTAAAATTAGAATGATTCATACAATTGCTTTTTATAATGTAGAAAATTTTTACGTAGGTTTTGATGATAAAAATTCAATAAATAAAAATACATATACATTTTCAGGTAAGCGCTCATGGACAAGAACCAGATATATAAATAAATTACATCGTATTACTAAAACTCTTGGCTTAATTGGTAGAGAAGAAACAAATAATAGCCCTACAATTATAGGTTTATGCGAAATTGAAAATAATAAGGTAATTAAAGATTTGTTAGATTGTTTTCCTAATGGAGAAAATTATAAATATATACATCATGATTCATTAGATGAAAGAGGAATAGATGCAGCTTTTTTATATAATAAAAAATATTTTTCTTTAATAGATAACGATTTTATTCGAATTCCAGTTTTTAATTCCGAAGGTATCCAAGAATATACAAGAGATATCATTTATGTTCACGGGAAATTATCAAAAATTCCAATTTATTTTTTTGTTTTGCACTTACCTTCTAAAAGAGATCAAGACAAAAATAAATTAAAGAGAATATATATACTACATAAATTAAGAGAAAAAATAGATTTAATTTATAAGAATGATTCAAAAGCTAATATTGTGATTATGGGCGATTTTAATGATAATCCTGAAGCTTCCTACATATATCGGGAATTAAAATGTAAAATGACTATAGATAAATTATCTTGTGATGATTTTTTTAATCCTTTTGTTAACTTATATACTAATAATAAATTTAGTGTTGTTTATAAAGGAAAAGGAATGTTATTTGATCAAATTATTTTTTCTCAATCATTTTTTCTTAATAAAACTAATACTAAATATATAAACTCTAACGTTTTTAATGCTCCTTTTTTACAAGATACAGAACGAAAAAAAACAGGAATTCCTTTTAGAACTTATTCAGGGAGCAGATATTTAGGAGGGTACAGTGATCATTTTCCTGTATATAGTTTAGTAGAAGTTTAAATATTCAAAATATTTTTTTAGTATAATTTTTTTTTAAAAAAGCTAATATATCTCTTTGCGTATCAAAAATATCATCAATTAAATTTTCTTCATTATTATTAATTACATTTTTTTCTGACTCTTTATTCAACATATTTCCTTTACCGGTTAATAACCAGGTAGGATTTAATTCAGGAAAAGAAGTTAATATTTTCTCAATAGTATCACTATGTAATCCGGAATTATTTTTTCTGGCTCTTCCGATTAAACCTACAGATAATCCTGCTATGGAGGTAATTTTATTATCGTTAAGATTTTTATATTCCATAAACTCTACTAACCTTTCTATAGTTGTTTTATTGATATTTTTCATAATTTTAATAAAGTATATAGAAAAAATTATATATTTGCATGAATTGCAAATATAATAAAAAATACTTATTATATAGAAAAATATCAAAACTAATTAGATTTACTTATAATTATAAAATATTAAAATGGTTAAAGATGATTTTTTAGAAAGAGTGATAGATGTTCTTCAGAAACATGAAAAATTTGAATACATTGATTTTGAAATTAATATAAATGACGGAGTTTTAAAAATTATTTATCTTATAGAACCTAAATTTCATATTCTTTTTAATGATAAAAATCATTTTAAAACTAGAGAAGAAGGTGAATCTTATGATATATTTGGAGAAGCTTGTCCCGGGAAATTTTCCTTTAAAGATACTTTTTTATTAATTGATAAAAATGAAGTTTATATTAAAATTCATGATTGGTTAGATTCTATATGGAAGGAAATATCTACAGAATCACCTTTGAGCCTTTTAGTTGAAGAACAAAAAAATGTAGAGCAAATATGCGAAAAGTTTGATCATATTGAGGGATATTTTACAACTGATGAATTGTTAAAAATTGATAGAAAGCTTGATGAATTGAAAGAAGAATTTGGGATGGAAATTAAAAATATGGTAAGAGATCCTAAATTGTTGGAAGTAGAGTTGACTAAATTGAATAATGATTTCGAAACCCTAAAACAAACAGCTCCTTATTTAAAAAGAAAAGGATGGATTAAAAGTTTTACAGGTCGTGTATTACATAATCTAAGTAGATTATTAAAATTACAGCAAAAATCAATTTTAAATTCTTTTTCTGAAGAAAAGTAATTTTATAAACCTACATTAAAACACTAAAATTTTATTTATACTTTCAGTTTAAATAGCTTTTTTATAATTATTATTAAATAATACTATTTGCAATATAGATTTTTGTCTATGTTATGTGGAAAGATTATAATCTATATTTACTTGCATATTAAACTATTGTAATTCATATAGTTAACTACATGTCGATAAAAAGTGCTATATAATTTTCTACAAAATATTGATAAAAATCATTTAATTATTTTGATATTTAGAATAAAATCTATATATTTGCAGTATAAAATAATGATAATCTTATATATCAAATCGACAAGAAAGAGCTTAATTAACACTAAAGCAATATTAATAATTTAATTTTTTATTTTTACGAAAAGATTTTCATTATTTGATTTAATATTTTAAACAAATAAAGAGATTACTTTAAAGTAATCTCTTTATTTATTTTATTATAATATTATATTAAATAATAGAATATTTATTTATTATTTAGATTTATTTGACTCTTTTTTCAGTATTTTATCAAATTCTTCAATTGAAACAACTTTTTCGTTCTTTTTGACCTGAGTATCAAATATTTTAAATAATTCTTGTTGAATTAAGCTTCCTGAAGATTGACGAACATGTTCCTCGTTTTTCATAGCATTTGCTACATATTTATCTAATTCGCTATCTGGGATATCAGTATATCCATACATAGCAAATTGTTGTTTCATTTGATTTCTGGTGAATTCAATTAAATCGGGATATTGAATGTTTACATTATTATCAGAAAGAATTTTTCCTTCAATTAATTGATAGCGTAATGCTTTTTCAGATTTCTCATACTCAGTGGAAGCTTCTTCATCAGATAAAGGTTCTTTAGAATTGCTTTTAATATATTTAATTAAAAATTCAGATGGAAGATCGAAAGAAATATTAGAAAATAACCATTCAACACATTCATTCATGAATTTTGTATCAGATTCTTTTTTATAATAATTTTCAATTTCTTCTTTAATTTTATTTCTAAGTTCTTCTACAGACTTTACTTTATCTTTACCATATACTTTATCAAATAACTCTTGATTTAGTTCTGCTTTAGTACGAGTGGAAGTTTTTTCAATAATTATTTTTAATTTAGCATTAAAATGATGAGCTTCATCATGAGATAAACCAAAAAAATGTTGTAATTGATGGACATCATTAAATAAATCTTGAGCTTGTATTTCAATGACATCATTTACTTTCTTTTTAAGAAAAGTTTTTTTATCTTTTAAATCATCTACTATAAAAGTAACTGAAACATTTATACCCCCATCAACAGGATTTCCTTCAGAATCAATTTCTTCTACTTTTCCTGCAAAATTCCCTCCTTCTTCAATTTTATTAGTATCTACAAGTTCCCCAAATTGAGTTTGCATTTTTGCAACAGTATCATCAATTTCTTTTTCTGTACTTTCTATCTTATAATAAGGTACATTTGCTTTTGATAAATCTACTTTAAATTCGGGAGCTAAGCCAACTTCGAATTTAAAAGTCATTTCATTGGCATTAACATCTAAATTATTATCACTAATAGGAAGTGGTTGTCCTAGAACAGACAATTTATTTTCTTTAATGTAGTTACTAAGATTTTCATTTAATACTTTATTAATCTCTTCAAATGTAAGAGAACCTTCATATTGTTTTTTTATTACCCCCATAGGAACTTTGCCTTTTCTAAATCCGGGCATGCTTACTTTTTTCCTATAATCTATAAGAGATTTTTCTACTTTAGGTTTATAATCTTCAGGGGAAATAGTTATACTAATAACAGTATTTAAATCATCTATTTTGTTTTGTGTAACATTCATTTGTTTCCTATTTATAAGCCGGCAAATTTACAAAAAGTATTTTATAAACGGAAATATTTAACCTAAAGAATGTAAAGTATATAATTAGATAATTTTTCGTAAATTTATCCCATAATAGATTCCAAGAATCAGTTAAAATTATAAATTTTATGAAAATTACATTTTTTTCAGCTAAACAATATGACAGAGAGTATTTTGATCAATATAATAAAGACTATAACTTTGATTTAGAATATGTACCTAAAACGTTAAATGAAAGAAGAGCTACAAATATGGAGCCATCAGAAGCTATTTGTGCATTTGTGAATGACGTGATTAATGCTGATGTAATTAAAATATTAGCTGAAAAACAAGGAGTAAAATACATAGCTATGAGATGTGCAGGTTTTAATAATGTAGATTTAGATGCAGCTAAAAAATACAATATAAAAGTATGCAGAGTCCCTGCATACTCTCCTGAATGTGTAGCAGAGCATGCTGTTGCACTTTTATTAACATTAAGTAGAAAAATACATAAAGCATACTATAGAATTCTATCTCAAAATTTTGCTTTAGATGGACTTATAGGAGATTCTATACATAATAAAACAGTAGGTGTACTTGGAACCGGTAAAATTGGAAAAAATTTTGCTAAAATTATGTATGGTTTCGGATGTAAAGTTTTAGGATATGACGTTTTTGAATCTCCTGATTTTAAAAAAAATGGAGGAGAATATGTTACAAAAGAAGAATTGTTAAAAAAAGCTGATATTATAGCTCTATTTCTGCCTTTATTACCAGAAACAAGATATATAATTAATAAAGAAACTATAAAAACTCTTAAAAAAGGAGTAGTAATTATAAATACAGGAAGAGGGGGGTTAGTAAATACAGAAGATCTGATAGATGGCATTATGAGTGAACATATTGGTGGATTTGGTGCTGATGTGTATGAAAATGAAGGAGTTTTATTTTTTAAGGATCTTTCTGAACAAATTATTCCCGATAAAAAATTTAAATTATTAACAAGTCTTCCTAATGTTTTATTAACAGGTC
Organism: Apibacter adventoris; assembly: GCF_002964965.1. Taxonomy (NCBI): domain Bacteria; kingdom Pseudomonadati; phylum Bacteroidota; class Flavobacteriia; order Flavobacteriales; family Weeksellaceae; genus Apibacter; species Apibacter adventoris. Next base: position 43,762 of record NZ_PSZN01000007.1, on the reverse strand, counting down.
ATCAAGCTTTTTTAACCAAAGAAGCTTTAAGCCAGATAGCCTCATGTATTTTATTAAATTTAGATGAGTTTAAAAAAGGAAAAGAATTATCAACTCCGGGAGCTTTTTTAGCATAAATTTCTCCCATTAATCCAAGCTTTTTTTTATAAGACATAATAAAATTTATTTTCTCGATTAATAGTATATTTGCCATATGCATAAATCGAATTAATTTTGGAAATTAGAAAAAATTTAGATAATTCTGTAGTAGATTCTCTTTCTTTACTTTTAGAAAAAAAGAGAATTTCTTGTATTAAACAAAAAAAAGGAGAAAATGTTTTTTCGAAAAATATTTTTGTATTTGATACAGAAAAAAAAGATAGTATTCAAAAAGTAAAAAAAAGTTTATATAAGGAAAATAATTCAAATAAATTCAGCTTTATAGATGTTTCAATTATAAATGATGAGTTTACATTAATTCCCTTAGAATACTTTGATGAAGAATTAGCAGAAGTATTTTTAAATTACAATGTTCCTTATTCTGAGAATAAAGGACTTAGATATTGTTGGGTACCCAATTTTGATTTAGCTATAGTTTTTTATTATCCTGAAGAAATAGATAATTATTTTAAAGATTTAGCAGATAAAGTAAGAATAACTCATACAGGATTTAAGTTTTTATCCAAAATAGCAGAAAAAAAAACCGATGGATTTCACCTAAGTATTTATAAAGAGTATTTTGAATTAATAGTAATAAATAAACAAAAACTTTTGATTTACAACGTTTATCCTTATAAAATAATGCAAGACATACTTTATTTCTTACAAGTAATTTCAAAAAAACAATCTATTACTTTGTCTGATTCTACATTATACTATTACGGAAATTTTGAAAAAAATATAGACTTTTTTTCATCTTTTTTAAAATCGTTACATCCCGGATCAGAAAAAAGATTTGAATTAGAAAATTATACCACATTAGATACTATATGATAAGAATTATATCAGGAAATTTAAAAGGTAAAAAAATCATAGCGCCTAATAATTTTGATGTTAGGCCTACTACAGATTTTGCAAAAGAAGCTCTTTTTAGCATAATTAATAATCAATATATTTTAAGTCAAATATCGGTACTTAATCTTTTTTCAGGAATCGGCTCTATAGATTATGAATTTGCTTCGCGCGGTTGTAAAGATATTACATCAGTGGAAATCAATGTTAAACATGTAAAATTTATAGTTGAAACCTTAAAAAAATTAGATATACAAGAACAAGTAAATATAATAAGGCAAGATGTCTTTTCTTTTATAAAAAAAACAAGTTTTAAATTATATGATCTAGTTTTTGCAGATCCGCCATTTAATTTTACATTAGAAAAATATGAAGAACTTATTAATTTAATAATTAATAATAATTTTTTAGCTGATTCTGGACAATTGATTTTAGAACATAATCCTCGTATAAAATTTTCAGCAAATTCTAATCTTGTAGATAATCGAAAATACGGCAATATATCATTTTCGTTTTTTAAAAAAATTTAATAGATCATAGATTTAATTTTTCAGATTTTATCTAAAGGCTTTCTTAATTTTAATCCTTTAGCTTTATACTGAGAAGGAGTAAGTCCGGTAACTCTTTTAAATTGAGACGAAAGATGAGATAAACTACTGTAGTTTAATAAATAAGATATTTCAGATAACGAAATTTCATTATAAGAAAGTAGTTCTTTTACCTTTTCAATTCTTTGCAAAATAATATATTGCTCTATGGTTATTCCTTCGGTTGTAGAAAATAATTTACTTAAGAAAGAATAGTCTTTATTTAGCCTTTGAGAAATTTCTTCCGATAAATTAATATTATTATATTTTGTAGTTTGAATACGAGAAATTATGATTGACTTAATTTTTTCAATAATTTTTTCTTGATAATCATTTAGTATTTCAAAACCCAAGTCTTTTAATTTTTTGTTTAATTTGTTTTTTTGATCATTAGTAAGGTTAAAATTTAATCTTACTACTCCTAATTCAACGTAAGTAAAATCAATAGAAATTTCTTCTAAAATGTTTTTCACAGCCCATATACAGCGTGAACAAACCATATTTTTTATATATAAATTCATAATTTATATTTAAAATTTTATAATAAAGATAATAAATTAATTATTATAATCAAATTATTGTATGTTTTTTATATTAATAATATATATGTCGGAATAATAATATATATCATTTGACTAATATAATGTTTTTAGTAATTTTGAAAAAAAAAGATATGGCAATTATAGCACCCTCAATACTTTCGGCAGATTTTGGATATTTGAACCAAGATATAGATTTGATCAACAACAGTGAAGCTGGTTGGTTTCATATTGATATAATGGATGGTGTATTTGTTCCAAATATATCCTTTGGCTTTCCAATTTTAGAAGCAGTTAATAAGAAAGCGCAAAAAATTAAAGATACCCATTTAATGATTGTAAATCCAGATCGATATATTGAAACATTTCATAAGTTAGGTACGAATTATTTAACAGTTCATTATGAAGCGTGTACTCATTTACACCGAACAATTCAAGCAATTAAATTAACAGGAATGAAAGCGGGGGTAGCACTCAACCCTCATACTAATATTCATTTGCTGGAAGATGTAATTACGGATTTGGATTTAGTGTTAATTATGAGTGTAAATCCAGGATTTGGAGGACAAAAATTTATAGAAAATACTTACAAAAAAATAGCAAATACGAAAGATTTAATCTTACAAAAAGAATCTAAAGCTCTAATACAAGTGGATGGAGGTATAAATTTAGATAATGCTAAAAAATTGACAGAGGTAGGAGCAGATGTATTGGTGGCTGGAAGTACTGTGTTTAATGCAAAAGATCCGATTCAAATGATTCATGATCTCAAACAAAAAGCAGAATCTTAAGAAAAGTAAATTTTAAGAAGTATAAGATAACGGTTGTAATTTTTACATATTTTCTATATAATAAATGAAATTTAAAAATATTCATTTTATCATAAATCCTATCTCGGGAAAAGGAAAAGGAAAAGAAGTGATAAGAAAGATATATAGTCTTTTCCCAAAAGAAAATATAAAAATAAAAATAAAAATTACTCAAAAAAAGCAGGATGCATTTGATTTTACAATACAATCAGTTCATGAAAATGCAGATTTAATTGTAAGTTGTGGAGGAGATGGTACCCTCAATGAAGTAGCTTCAGCTTTAATAAACCAAGAAGTTCCTTTAGCCATAGTGCCTATAGGTTCAGGGAATGGTTTAGCTCGCCATTTAAATATTTCTCTTAATGAAGAACAAGCTTTACAGAATATCTTAAATTCAAAATATAATATAGAAAAAATTGATTGCGGAAAAATAAATGATACATATTTTTTTAGCAATGCAGGATTGGGCTTTGATGCTACAGTTGTAAAAATATATTCACAACAAAAACAAAGACAATTTGTAGGATATTTAAAATGTCTGTTTTTTAGTATTTTTAAATATGAGCCTATTAAAATTTCTGTTAATTCAAAATCTATAAATTATACAGGAAAAATAATGATGCTAAATATTTCAAACAGTAATTGTATGGGATATGGCTTTTCTATATCGCCCAAAGCGTCTCTTCAAGATGGAGAATTTGACATAAACCTTGTTGAAAAATGTTCTTGGGCAATGTTTAGCTGGATTGGAATAAGTTTTTTATTAAATAAGAAACTGAGTAAAAAAAGGAGACAATTTAATTCAAGTCAATTAACTATAGAAACATCTGCAAAATATATGCAAATTGATGGTGAATATCACATATTAAATTCAAAAAGACTACAAATTTCTCTTATACCAAATTCTTTAAATGTATTGGTGAATTAATTTGAAGTGGAGTTTTCTGAAATAGAATATTTTGCTCTTCTCAATGCTATATTAAATTCATAACCAATTAGGGTTAACATTACTGAAAGATTTATCCAAATCATAATAATAAGCACAGATCCGATTGAACCATAAAGAAAATTAAATCGAGTAAAATACGTAATATAGTAACCGAAAAAGTAAGTAGTTAAAGAAAAAAGAATAGTAGTAAGAAATGCGCCGGGCATAACTTCTTTAAAACTAAATTTAGCAGTTCTTCCCCAGTAATAAAGAAAACAGATTCCTATAAAAAAAATAAAAATAGATAAAATAAAATTTAAAATATTTATAGCCAGACGATATTCACTAATATTCAAGGGGAGAGAATCTTGGAAAACTCTAAAAATAATTTCAGTAATATAAATTAATAAAAGTGATAAAAATAAAAAAATAGTAAAAAATAAAACTATAAAAATACTTAATAGAAAAGATTTGAATCCTTTAAATTCAATGGGTTCATGATTATTTATAGATTTAAAACCTCTGATTAATGATCTTACTCCTTTGGATGATAGAATAATGAATAAAAAAATTGAAAAAATTAAAAATAAAAGATTAGGTTGTTTTAAATTGTTGTTTACTAAATCGATTCTCTTATTCATATAATTATTTACAATTTCAAATATATTAGTAGGTAATAATTTTTTAAGAAGAAAATTATAAATGATTTGTAATATTTCTTCATAATAAGGCATACGACTTATAAATAAAAGAAATAAAATTAAAAAAGGGAATAAGCTCATAAATAGGCTCCATGAAGCTGCTGCTGCTCGTATTCCTATAGCTCCCTTAGTTATTCCTTGAATATAAATTTGTAATATTTCGTATATAGAAATATTATTTAAAGAAGCGATTTTCTTTTTTTGTAAATATTTTTTTATATGCTTAATATTAATTGCTTTCAATAAAAAAAAATTTTAAAATAAGATCAAATATAATTACATAATTTAAAAATGTTTAGATAAAAACTCATAGATTTATAATATTATTTTTGTTAATTTTTATTAAAAAGTATATAAAAAATAAATTATTATAATATATTATTTAAATTTTTATAAAGTATTAATATAATTTAGTTAATTCATGGTGATTTAAAAATCTTTTATAATATTAAAATAGTTCATGGAAAATTAAAACGGATTTTTATCAATAAGTTGATAATTTAGAAAATGAAAATATAGTTCTTTAATCTAAATATTTTTATTTCAACTAAAACAAATGTAATGAACTTTAAATAGGTATAATTTAAACTAATTATAATATTATTGATATGAAAATAAGAATCAAATAATATTAAACTCAAAAAGTAAAAGATATTTTTATTAAATATGATAATTATCAATATATAGGTTCTTTGATAGAGATATATAAAGCAAAAATAGTATGATTTTATAAATGTAATTTATTGAACTAGTGGTGTTTGTAATATATTTATGATTTACTTTGCATATTTTTATAAAATTAGTAGATTTGAAACATTACACAGAATAAAATATACTATAAAAAGTAAATAATTAAATGGACCAATTTTCATTTTTAAATGCAATACATACTGAATATATAGAGGAAAAATATAAAAGATACTTAAAATATCCGGATAGTATAGAACCAAGTTGGAGAAGTTTTTTTCAGGGTTTTGATTTTGCAAATAAGTCCTATGATAATAAATCTTTTGAAAAAATTGATATTAATAGTATAATATCTAATGATATAGCTAAAGAATTTAAGGTTATAAATTTAATTAATGGTTATAGACAAAGAGGGCATTTATTCACTAAAACTAATCCGGTAAGACAAAGAAGAACTTATACACCCACATTAAACTATGAAAATTTTGGTTTAACTTCATCAGACCTCTCTGAGAGTTTCAATGCAGCAGAAATAATAGGAATAGGTAGGTGTACACTCAAAGAAATAATAGAACATTTAGAGAGTATGTATTGTGATTCTATAGGAGTGGAATATATGTACATAAGAAATCCAGAAGAAGTTAAATGGATACAAAATTGGTTAAATAATAATTTTAACCATCCTATCTTAAGTATAGAAGAAAAAAAAAGAATACTTAAAAAATTATCACATGCTGTAGCTTTTGAAAATTTTTTACATACCAAATTTGTCGGTCAAAAACGATTTTCTTTAGAAGGGGGAGAATCTTTAATTCCAGCTATTGACGAAATAATAAATCATTCCTCAGAACAGGGAGTAAAGGAAATAGTCATAGGTATGGCTCATAGAGGTAGGTTAAACGTATTAGCAAATATATTTAATAAATCTTACTCTCAAATTTTCACTGAATTTGAAGGAAAAGATTATATAGATACAATCTTTTCAGGAGATGTTAAATACCATTTAGGCTCCAGCAATAAATATAATACTAAAAAAGGAAAAACTGTTAAAATTAGCTTGGCTCCAAATCCTTCACATCTAGAAACAGTAGATGCCATAGTAGAAGGTATAGCAAGAGCTAAAACAGACCATGATTATAACGAAAATTACGGTGATGTGTTGCCCATTCTTATACATGGAGATGCAGCTATTGCTGCCCAAGGTATTGTATATGAAGTCCTACAAATGATGAGTCTTGATGGATATAAAACAGGAGGAACTATACATATAATAGTAAATAATCAGGTAGGATTTACTACAAATTATTTAGATGCCCGTTCAAGTACCTATTGTACAGATGTAGCAAAAACAGTTTTATCTCCGGTATTACATGTTAATGCAGATGACCCTGAGGCGGTTATTCATGTAGTTCGTTTTGCCTCTGATTATAGAAATAAATTCCATAAAGATGTTTTCATTGATTTATTAGGTTATAGAAAATATGGACATAATGAAGGAGATGAACCCAGGTTTACTCAACCTCAATTATATAAAATTATTTCTAAGCATCCAAATCCCAGAGAAATTTATCGAGCAAAATTGGAGAAAGAAGATGTTATTACTACTCAGATGATTGCAGAAAGTGATGAAGAATACAGAAAATTATTAGATAAAAATTTAGAAGCCTCTAAAGATATGCCACAAGCTACAGTTGAGCTTTTTATGCAACAAGAATGGAAAACATTTGACAAGGTTGGTGTTAATGAATTATTAAAATCTATAGATACAAAGTTTTCATTAAATACACTAAAAGAGATAGCTTATAAAATAACAGAAGTACCCAAGGGCAAAAACTTATTTAACAAAATAAAACGTTTATTAAAACAACGAAGAGAAATGGTAGAAGTGTCCAATGCAATAGATTGGGGGATGGGTGAGTTACTGGCTTACGGTTCACTTCTTACCGAAGGACATGCAGTAAGGCTTTCAGGAGAAGATGTAGAAAGAGGTACTTTTTCACACCGTCATGCAGTAATTAAAACAGAAGATACAGAAGAAGAGATTATACTTCTTAATAATTTAAATACTCCAAAAAAATTTTATGCCTATAATTCTCCTCTTTCAGAGTATGGTGTATTAGGGTTTGAATATGGATATGCAATGACGACACCATATTCACTTACAATATGGGAGGCTCAATTTGGAGATTTTGTGAATGGGGCTCAAATTATTATAGATCAGTACATTTCAGCAGCAGAAGATAAATGGAAAATGCAGAACGGATTAGTAATGCTTTTACCTCACGGTTTTGAAGGACAAGGAGCAGAACATTCTTCTGCAAGAATAGAAAGATTTTTACCTTTATGTGCCAATGGAAATATGTATGTTATAAATGCTACAACACCAGCTAATTTTTTCCATGCCATAAGAAGACAAATGAAAACTAATTTCAGAAAACCCTTAATTGTATTTTCACCTAAAAGTTTATTAAGACATCGTAAAGTTTTTTCTACATTAGAAGATTTAGCCAATGGAAGTTTTCAAGAATTAATTGATGATAATACAGCAAATGTGAAAAAAGTATCTAGATTAGTATTTTGTTCTGGTAAACTATATTATGAATTATCTAATAAAAAAGAAGAACTAAATGAAGAAAGAATTGCTATAGTAAGATTAGAGCAATTATATCCATTACATTGGGATAAAATATATCAAATATTAGATAAATATGAAAACAAAAAAGAGTTTATATGGGCACAAGAAGAACCTGAAAATATGGGTGCATGGTGGTATATATTGAAAGAATTTAGAAAATTTGATATAGATGTTATTTGTCCTTCTCCCAGCGGATCTCCTTCTCCTGGATCACATGATAGATATGATAAGATACAACATGCTTTAATTCATACAGTTTTTGAAAATTTAAAATAAACAAAATAAATATATAATTTTATGATACTTGAAATGAAAGTTCCCTCACCAGGAGAATCAATAACAGAAGTTGAAATAGCAACCTGGTTAGTAAAAGATGGAGATTATGTGGAAAAAGATGAGACAATTGCAGAGGTTGATTCAGATAAAGCCACATTGGACCTTCCGGCAGAAGCTAGCGGAATTATCACATTAAAAGCTAAAGAAGGAGATACTGTACAAGTAGGTCAGGTAGTATGTTTAATTGATACTGATAAAATAAAACCACAGCAAAAGGAGAAAATCGATGATATTTCCAAAATTGAAATCGAAAGAGAAGATTTTAAAAATATAGATACTCCAGAATCGTTTCAAAATAAAAACATACAATCAGTATCTTATGCAACTGGAACAGCTTCTCCGGCAGCTAAAAAGATATTAGAAGAAAAGAATATTTCTGCCTTATCTATTCAAGGAACAGGTAAAGATGGAAGAATTACAAAAGAAGATGCTTTGAAAGCAGCACCTTCTTTGGGAAGTTCAAATGGAAATGGATCTAGATCTTCAACCTCAATAAAATTATCAGTTTTAAGAAGAAAAGTATCACAAAGATTAGTGTCCGTTAAAAATGAAACGGCAATGTTGACTACATTTAATGAAGTAGATATGAGTGAAATTTTTCGTATAAGAAGCGAATATAAAGATGAATTTAAAAATAAACATACAGTAAGTTTAGGATTTATGTCATTTTTTACACTTGCAGTAGTGCGTGCTTTAAAACTTTTTCCTGATGTAAATTCTATGATTGATGGAGATTATAAAATTACCTATGATTTTCAAGATATTAGTATAGCTGTTTCCGGTCCTAAAGGATTAATGGTTCCTGTTTTGCGTAATGCTGAAACTATGACATTCAGAGGAGTGGAACAAAATATAAAAGAATTAGCAATTAAAGTAAGAGAAGGTAAAATCACCATAGATGAAATGACAGGAGGGACATTTACTATTACCAATGGAGGAGTTTTTGGATCTATGATGTCTACACCTATAATAAATCCTCCGCAAAGTGCTATTTTAGGAATGCATAACATAGTAGACCGCCCCGTGGTAAAAAATAAACAAATTGTAATATCTCCAATGATGTATATTGCTCTTTCCTATGATCATAGAATTATAGATGGAAAAGAATCAGTAGGGTTTTTGGTCGCTGTAAAAGAAGCTGTAGAAAATCCTGTAGAATTATTGATGAATAATAATATTAAAAAAGCATTAGAATTATAATACAGTTTTTCTTATTCTTATTAAGATAAAGAACATTATAGTTAGTTATTACTAAAATTATATACAATATATGTATTCTTGTATTTGTTTTTGCTATTTTTATAAATCTATAATAATTAAAATTAATATATAATAAATATTGAATTAATGATTTATAATTATGAAATATAAAATTTTATTAGTATTGTTTTTAGTAAGTATTTTTCTTTTTTCAGCACAATCTGATGATGAATTAAAAATAGAAAAATTCCTTTCCGAACAAAAAGAAATTACATATAAAAAAATTAGTAATCCTAAAGATAAAATACTAAAATATGAACTTTATATTAAGCAACCATTAGATTGGAAAAAAACAAAAAAAGGATATTTTTACCAGAAAGTGATATATACTCATATAGGTTTTGACCGTCCTGTATTAATGCAAACTCAGGGTTACAAGATATATGATAGAAAAAATGAATTGCAACAAATATTAAATTCTAATGATTTAAATATTGAACATAGGTATTTCGGTGAATCTATACCTGATTCCTCGGTATTTAACTGGAAGTATTTAAATTTATATAATGCTGCAAATGATCTTCATCATATCAATGAAATATTCAGAAAATTATATAAAAATAAATGGATAAGTACAGGTATAAGCAAAGGTGGTCAGACAACTATTTACTATAAATATTTTTTTCCAGATGATGTAGAAGTTTCCATTCCTTATGTAGCTCCTATAAATTATACTTTAGAAGATCCAAGAATTTATTCTTTTTTAAATAATGTAGGAACGGAAGAATGTAGAAAGAAAATAGAGAATTTTCAAATATATATGTTAAAAAATGAAGAGGAAGCTCTTAAAATTATAAATACATATTCTGAAGCAAGAGGACTCACTTATAATTATTTAGGATCTATAAATAAAGCTTATGAATATTGTGTACTAGAATATTCTTTTTCATTTTGGCAATGGGGCTCATCATGTAATTCGATTCCTTATACAACTGATATTGTTCAAGCTGTAGATTATTTATTGAATTCAATTGATATTAGTTTTTTTAGTGATCAAGAAATTAAAGAATTAGCTCCACATTACTATCAAGCAAATACAGAGATGGGGTATTACGGTTATAATATAACTTCATTTAAAAAATACCTAAAATATTTTACAGAAAATCCGTCAGCAATATTTTCACCTAAAGAAGTTGGAAAAGTAAAATATTCACAAGAATTAAATAAAAAAATAAAAAAATGGTTGGATACTAAAGCTAATAATATTATTTATATTTACGGGGAAACAGACACATGGAGTGCTACTAAAGTAAATCCTTCATCTCAAACAAATTCTGTAATTTTAGAATTACCAGGAGCCAATCATGCTTCGGCAAGAATTGTAAATATGAGTACCTTACTAAAAAATGAATTAAGTGAAATATTATATAAATGGATAGGAATAAATCTGGATTATAGTCTTTTAAAATAAGACATTATGTAGTTAAATGAATTTTTTAGAAGTAAAAAATACTATACTTGGAGCTTCATTACCAGGAATAAGAGCCCAAAAAGAATTAGCGCCTATTAATAGGGTAGAATATACTTATGAAGAAATTAAAGAAAAAAAAGCTCAGCAAGCATCAGTTTTAATTACCTTATATCAAAAATCTGGAGGTGTATATTTTCCCTTGATTTTAAGGTCTGAGTATGGAGGATTCCATTCAGGACAAATTGCTCTTCCTGGAGGTAAAAAAGAAGTTTATGATCATACTGACGAAGAAACAGCACTAAGAGAAACTTACGAAGAAATAGGACTAAATAAAAATACATTACATATTATTAAAAAATTATCTCCTTTATACATTTCAATAAGTAACTTTTATATACACCCTTTTATTGCATTTTATGAGAATAGTCTAATTCAATTTCAATCTTCTCCTAATGAGGTTCAAAAAATTATTGAAATCGAACTTGAACAATTTTTATTTGGAACAAAAATTGTTAATAAACAAATATCAGACGTATATTTTCGAGAAGTACCTGCATTTCAATATGGTAGTATTACAATTTGGGGTGCAACAGCTATGATATTAAATGAATTCAAGCATTTATTTAAATAATAACTTACTTTTGTATGCGTGAACTAAATGAAAACAATAGATGAAAGACAAAAAGAGAATATTTAAAGACGCATTTGGACATTGGTTTTTTTTAAAAAGATTTTTAGTATTTACCTTAGGGCTTTTTTCTTATAATAGATTTAATGGATTTAATAAATTAAAAATAAAAGGGACAGAAAATTTGATAAATCTTCCGAATACTAATGTATTATTTGTATCCAATCATCAGACATATTTTGCAGATGTATTTGCTATGTATCATGTATTTTGCGCCGTAAAACATGGATATATAGATACAATAAAAAATCCTATTTACCTAATGGATCCAAAGATAGACCTTTATTATGTTGCTGCTAAAGAAACTATGAATAAAGGATTACTTGCCAAAATATTTTCATATACAGGAGCTATTACCGTAAAAAGAACGTGGAGAGATGCAGGCAAAAATGTAAACCGTTTGGTAGACATGTCTGAGATAGGAAATATTATTAAAGCTTTAAATAGTGGTTGGGTAGTAACTTTTCCGCAAGGAACTACAACTCCATGGTCACCTGGTAGAAAAGGCTCAGCAAAAATAATACAAAAAAATAAACCTATAGTGATTCCTGTTGTAATAGATGGATTTAGAAGAGCTTTTGATAAAAAAGGTTTAATTGTTAAAAAAAGAGGAGTTGAGCCTAAAATGACATTTAAGCCACCTTTAGAGATAGATTTTGAATCTGAAAATGCTAATACTATTTTAGATAAAATTATGATAGCTATCGAACAAGCACCTGAATTTTTAAAAGTCAAATCAGTAGAAGAATTGGAGGCTGAAAGAGAAGAAGAAAAAACAAGACCTTTTTTTGAAATATAAATTTATATTAAAAATTAAAATTATAGATTCATAAAAATGACAGTATATTAAAGCTGTCTTTTTTAGTTGAAAAAGGTATCTTTGTAGTAGATAAAAACGTATAGATGAAAATACATTTTATAGCGATAGGGGGTAGTGCAATGCACAATTTAGCTTTAGCGTTAGCAAAAAAAGGATATCAAATAACCGGTTCAGATGATGCTATTTTTGAACCTTCTCGTTCAAGACTTGAAAAGCAAAGAATATTACCTAGGGAAATGGGGTGGTTTCCAGAAAAAATCAGTACAGATTTAGATGCCGTTATTTTGGGAATGCATGCACATGAAGATAATCCGGAATTGAAAAGAGCTAAAGAACTAAATCTAAAAATATTTTCATATCCAGAATTTCTATATGAACAATCTAAAAATAAAACTCGTGTAGTTATATCAGGTTCGCATGGAAAAACCACTATAACATCAATGATCCTTCATGTTATGAATTATCACCATATAGATGTTGACTATATGGTAGGAGCTCAATTGGATGGTTTTGATACTATGGTAAAGTTAACCAATCACAATGAATTTATAATTTTAGAAGGTGATGAATATCTATCATCTCCGATCGATCTTCGATCCAAATTTCTTTTATATAATCCTAATATCGCATTAATAAGTGGAATTGCTTGGGATCATATAAATGTCTTCCCTACTTTTTCTGAATATAAAGCGCAGTTTACAGCTTTTATAAACAGTATAAGTCAAGGAGGAGTACTAATTTATAATGAAGAAGATCAGGAAGTTAAAAATGTTGTTGAAAAATCAGAAAATTATTTAAAAAAATTTCCATATCATACACCAAAATATACTATCAAAAATGAGAAAGTATATTTACTGACAGATCAAGGAGAAATACAACTTTCTATATTTGGAAAACATAACATTTTAAATATGGAAGGGGCTCGTCTTATCTGTAATCAATTAGGAGTTCAAGATGAAGATTTTTATGAAGCAATAATATCTTTTAGAGGAGCTTCACGTAGATTAGAAAAAATCTATGAAACGCCAGAATATATAGTTTACAAAGATTTTGCTCATGCCCCATCCAAAGTTTCTGCTACAGTTTTGGCAGTAAAAGAAAATTATCAAAAAAAGAAATTGGTAGCCTGTTTGGAATTACATACCTATAGCTCTTTAAATCCTGAATTTTTACAACAATATAAAAATTCATTATCTCCAGCAGACCAGGCATTAGTTTTTTATAGTGAAGAAGCTCTAAAAATTAAAAGGATGCAACCTTTATCTAAAGATTTAATTATCGAATCTTTTGGGGACAACGATTTAAAAGTATTTACTGATGCAAAATCATTAGAAAAATATTTGAAAGAGATAAACAAAGAAAATACTGTTTTTTTAATGATGAGTTCAGGAAATTACGGAGGAATAAATTTAGATAATGTTTTTTATTCTAAATAGAATTATTTTAAAATATATTCATGGAGACCTTTTTATAAATATTTTCCCAACGTGTATCGAAATATGCTATAAATAATTAAAGTTTACTAAAATTAAATTTAACAAATAGGAAATTAAATTAAAAAGGGAATAAAAATCCTTAAAAAGTAATTACCTATGTTTTATTTTTTTAACGTTTCTTAAATTCTTGAACATTTAGCTAAATCTATTATTTATTTTTTTATAAATTTAAACTTTTAGTTTATTTCTGAATAAATAAAAATATCATTTACAATGATAAAATAATATACATATAAATTCTACTTATTTATATTATATCCCCTTAAATATGTACATATATAAAGAAGACAAAATAAACCTCTACAAATTTTATTAACTAGAGTAAACTTATTAAATATGTCCACTAAATTTCAGTAAATCAATGATATATAATTTAATAAGTAATTTTATTTAATAAAAAGTTTCTCCTTAAGAGCTAGAAAAAGTGTTTTTAACATTAACATAATATTAACATACTAAATAAAATAAATAAATAGGTATTATATATTTTTGTAATATAAATTTTTATTTATATATTTAAAATATTAACAATAAAACGTTTTATTATGTCATTTAAAGCAATTTTTGAAGTTTCTGGTAAAAAATATAATATTTTAAATGTAAATTATTCTTTAGCTCAAGAAACTGACCCTACAGGAAGACCATCAGCTCAAACCAGAGGAGGACGAATAGAATTAACTATAGAATCTACAGGAGAAACAGATATTTTTGAATGGATGACTAATAGTTTTGAACGGAAAGATGGAAAAATTGTTTTTTTAAAAAAAGATTCTCGTTCAACTTTAAAAGAGTTAATCTTTAATGAAGGATATGTGGTTAAATATAGAGAAAATTTTAATTCAGTAGGAAGAAATCCTCTTACAGAAACCTTTATTATATCTGCAAAGTCCATAAAAATAGGAACAGCTAAGCATGTAAATGATTGGGTGTAAATTTATTTTTTAGCGTTTTACCTTAAAATTTTAATTCTTATTGTTATTAATTTAATTGATATTTTACTTACTTATATAGAATTAATTTATATAAAAATTTAAATATGTCTTTTTTAGCCAAATTAGAATTAGATGGAAAAACCTATAACGTTCTAGAGTTTAGGATTTCATTGCAACAACCTGTGGATAATAACGGAAAACCCTCTATGGAACCACAAGGAGGAACCATATTTTTGGTAGTGGAATCTACCAATGAAACTGATTTTTTCAAATGGATGATAAGTAGTACACATACAAAAAACGGAGAAATTATATTTTACCGTAGAGATGCACTATCTAAGATGAGAGATTTAAAATTTACCAAAGCCTATTGTATTGGGTATAATGAAATTTTCACCTCTACGTCTAGTGCTCCTATGCGTGTAGAGCTAGTGATTTCTGCCCAGTCTATCTCAATGAACGGGAATGAATTTAAAAAGAACTGGCCTTCTGAAGTTTAACTTATAATGAAGATTTATGGCATCAGATTATGAAACCAAGGTTTTTTTTTCACTAACCGCTCATTTTGGTCAAAAAGAAACATATTATAGTAGTAATTTTGGGGTAGGAGCAACTTATAAATTTTCTCCTCACTTGCAAACAGGAGTTAACTTAGGTTTTAGAGTTTATAATGGAGGATTAGGTAGTATTCCCGGTAGTGATAAATTGAATTTGGACTTTGTAGGAACTGGAGCATTTACCACCGGAATAGGAAAAGGCAATCCTATGGATTTAAATCCACTTACTATAGATCATGGTACTGGTATGCAAGATAGATATAAAAAATCAATTACAATAGGAACTGATAATATTTTCAATAATTTTGGGAGAAATCAACAGGTAGGTTTTCTTCAAACCCGTTTTAATGATTTTACCTTCCAGACTTATAATGATTTTAATAAATTTGGACGGTTATCAGATGGGCATGATCGCTGGTATACAGGTGGAGGGAATGTGACTATGGGTAGCAATTCATCTAATTATCAGGTTATTTTATCTTCCGATGTTTTTACTTCCGATACGAATAATGCTGCATTTACTAGGCCAGATTATGTAGACTATGATTTATTAGAGAAGAATAATCCACTTCCAGGTAATTTTAGAGATCGATTTACTTATACTCCTAATATAGCAGGAGAGCTGGATCAAAAATATTTGAATGAGCACAGAGGGGGAAGGTCTTGGCTCAAAGAAAGGGACTCTTTCTCTCTTAATCAGGGACGTACATCTGTACTGATAAGAACACCTGACGGAACTACTTTTGGTCTTAGTCATTTAGGATCTTTTGATATGTGGTCGCAGGAGATTATTCACAGAATGATAAATTTTCATTTAATACCCCCCACTTCTCAGGATCAATTCGAGTTTTCTTATAAGAAAGGGTTTTAAATAAAAGACTTTCAGTTTTTTTATTGCTTAAAATCTAATTATATGTTAAATAATAGTTTTAAAACAAAATTATGGCAACACCCACAAATACTCGGATATTAGTTAGCGGAGAGCCTATAACCAGTTTTAACCAATTAGTTATAGAACAAAAGCTTAATGCACACCATAAATTTTCGATAGTTTATTCCGTTCCATTTGAATTAATAGGCAGTTCTTTAGAAAAAGCCAAACAACAGGTAGGAGCAAAAGTATTGATATCTATTTCACCCAGTCAGTTTAGTCTTGATAATGAGTTAGAATTCAGGGGGACGGTTTCAGAAGTTAAATTACTTAGGGCTGAAGGAGCCTCTGCAAAAATAATACTTAACGGATATAGCCCTACCTACCAAATGGAAGGACTTCCGGATACCTGTTCTTATTCAGATAAAAAGATCTCTGAAATTGTACATGATATTATAAGCAAGTATCCTTCAGATAAGTTAGAGCCTGTAATAAATATAGCTAACGATGAAAAATTGGCTTATACTGTAAAATACAAAGAAAGTGATTTTCAGTTCCTTTCTCGTCTTGCAGCTAAAAAAGGACTATGGTTTTATTTTAACGGAAGACAGTTGGTTTTTGGAAAGCCTGAATCCCGAACTGTAAAAATGGAATACGGAAAATTGCTTAGTGACTTTAATATAGGAATGAGAGCAAAACCGGTAAAATTTAATTTTTTAGGTTATGATGCTTCTAGTAAAAAGCAGGAAAACAAATCATCAGATTCCGTTTCAGTAAAAACCAATACTATTACGGATTACCTTATTGAAAATTCCAAATCTTTTTTTCCTATAACTTCTAATTTATTGTATAATAATCCTATAACCGAAGAAAATATTAGTAATCATTTAACAGAAAGGTTAAAAATACAATTGCAAAGTCAGGTATCCGATCTGTTAGTTGCATCAGGAACCTCAGATATTTCATCTTTGCGTTTAGGTGATATTATAAACATTCAAGACTCAGCATTTTCTACCAGCAACTTTAATATTTCTTCGTTAACTCCTCAGAATTACGGCTCATATTATATTACAGACATTTTACATGTATGTAATGAATCCGGTAACTATTATAATAATTTTTACGGAATACCTGTGGAATCGGAATGTCCACCTTACGGAAATGTTTTTCTTACCCCGGTTGCAGAAGCACAATCAGCCATAGTGATGGATAATAATGATCCTAAAGGATTGAGCCGTATACGAGTGCAATTTCCATGGCAGAAAGAAAGTGGAGAAAAAACCCCATGGATCAGGATGCTGACTCCGTATGCCGGAAGTGGAAAAGGAATGCATGTCTTACCGGAAATAGGAGAAGAAGTAATTGTAGATTTTGAAAGTAATAATGCAGAAAAACCGGTGGTTTTAGGAGCATTATTTAACGGTCAGGAAAAATCAGGATTAGGTGGCCAAGGAAATTATATAAAAGGATTACAATCGGTTAAGGGAAATAAATTACAATTAAATGATAAAGATGGAAGTACCTTATTAACCGATCAGCCGGGTTCTGTAAATATGAAGTTTGACGGCTCCGGAAATTCTTCCATAGTAGCTGCCACTACTCAAAGTATTACAGTAGGAGGAAATGAAGAAAAACCTGATGGACAGGCTAAGTTAAATATGGATAATCAAGGAAATATTACCTTAGACGGAGCAACAAGCCTTACTATAACCATAGGAAGTAGTTCTCTTACCATGCATGAAAATGGAACAATTAACCTGAAAGGGAAAAATATTACAGTAGAAGATAACGGGAAAACGGTTATAGATACCAAGCAGGATATTTCCATATCTGCCTTACAAAAAGTTGGAATTGATGCTTCAGGAGCAATGGATATATCTACCGGATCTGATTTAACCATAACCGGAGGTCCTTCCGCTGTAATATCTTCAGGAGATACGAATATCATGTAAAATAAAAGTTCACTTATGGATGATTTAGAATATATTACCAAAGGGGCTTTAATGATGTGTGATAAGGGAGCGGCCCCGGACTATTTTAAACCGGATTTCAATACCAAAACCAAAATAGATGAATGTTTGGTAGCTACGGAAATGGATGCAAAGCCGGTTAAAAATATTCCGTCTTTTAAAATATGCTCTTTAACACAGAAACCTTGTGTACCTGTTACCAGTCCTAAAACTTGGAAAGACACCTGGCAAGTAAAAGTGGACGGAGCTGAAACTTTAATAGGTAAAAGCACCTGTCCCTGCTCTGCAGGAGGAAAAATTGAATTTATGACTAGTGGGCAGGTTCCTCTACCTGCAGATGCAGCAGAAGAAGTACAAAAAATGCAGGATCAGGCCCAGGAAGAGTTGAATGATAGTGGGGAAGGAGATAGTGTTGGGGAATCTGGACTAGTAGAAGGTTTTATTCCGGTATGGGGAAGTGGAAGAGATGCAGTAAATGATTTTCAGCAAGGAAGATGGGGCTGGGGATTATTTAATAGTGCTATGGTAGTAGTAGATGTTTTTACTTTAGGGGGAGGAAGCGTTGTAAAAGGAGCCATAAAAGGAGGAGTAAAAGCAACAGCTAAAGCAGTTGGGAAAAGTGCCGTGAAAGGATTGGCTAAAGGTTTAGGTAAAGGGGCTTTTAAAAAACTAACAAAAGAAACACTTAAAAGCAGTATAGACGATGTAGCTAAAAAACTGTTGAAAACTTGTGTTTTTGCTTGTTTTCCTGCTGGTACACAGGTACATACTGAGTTAGGACTCAAAAATATAGAAGAAATACAAACCGGAGACAAAGTGTGGGCCTATAATGAAGAAACCGGAGCAATAGCTTTGCAGGAAGTACTCTATACTATGGAGAAAGAAAGTGACCATACCATAGAAATAATTACAGAAAATGAAACAATAGAAACGACAGCACTTCACCCTTTTTATGTAAATGGAAAATGGAAAGAGGCTTCAGAACTTGAAAAAGGAGATAAAATTATAACCCAAAATAAAGAGGAAATTTTAATTAAATCTGCTGAATTTAAGTATACATCCCAAAAAGTTTATAATTTTGAAGTAGCACATTGGCATACTTATTTTGTTGGAGAAAATTTATTTTTAGTTCACAATGCTAAAGGAAAGTGTATTACTGAAGCAGCTGAAGATATTGCTAAGAAAACTGATGAAATTCCAGTATGGAAAGGACCGACTGATTATAGTAAAATAGATACAAGTAAATTTAAAATTGAACCAGGAAAAGATTTTACAGCAGCTCAGAAAGAATCAATTTATAAAGCTAATATGGAACATAATGGAGGTTTATTAAGGAGTGATAAAGATGGAACTATACTAGAAAGAGCAAAAAAGAGCGAAAAAGGAGTAACACCTAATCCTAATGAATCACAAGTTGACCATGTCAAACCAAAATCTAAAGGAGGAACTAATGATCCTTCAGATAATGCTCAAATATTAAGTAGGCAACAAAATAGAGATAAATCAAATAAATAATTTTTAAAATTTAATAACAAATATTATATATTATCTTATGAAACTAACTGATTTACCTAAAAATAAACCTGTAATTACTACAACATTTGTGATTAATGAAAACAAGGATATAGTTTATGTATCCTTAGATAAAGATAATGATTTACAAATGTTTAGTGAAGAGGGGGCTATCATGAAAGAAGCTATAATAGTATCTTTAGATGAAATTTTATTAAAAGATTCCTCTTTAGCTAGTATAAATATTGAAAAAAATGAAAGTGTTTATAGACAAAATAAAAATAGTTTATGGACCAAACAGTAGAGAATATTGATAAATTAAGACGTCAACTTTTTTCTACGAAAATAGCTGAAAGAAAAAAAGTTGTAAAAAAAATTGTAATAGATAAACTTACTGTTTTTCAAGATGATTTATTTAATCTCTTTAAAATAGAATACAATAAAAATAAGTCTTGGGAATTTATATGTTTATTAATTGATACCTTAGGTATATTAAATTATAAAAATGCAGCTAATGAGCTTTTAAAAATTTGTAAGAAAAATGAATCACATGATATGATTACTATTTGTGCATCCAGAGCATACTGTAGAATTAAAAGAAAAAATTTAGAGGATGCAAGTCCAATATTAAAAATGCTTTCTTTTGGAAATTTTTCGGTAGTAGATGGGGCTCTTAAAGCTTTAGGCGAAGATAAAATGATTTTGAGTGAAAATGATCAAAATGAAATAATTAATTGCATACAAAAATTTGAACCTAAATTAGAAAAAGGATTTTCTGATATTAGGATGGGGCTTGCAGCAGCTTGTGAAAATTGGAAAAAAACACCTAAAATTAATTGTTTTTTAAAAGAATGTATTGAAAGCCAATATCAACCATTAATAAAAATAGCAAAAAATTCATTAAAATAATTATTTTAAAATTCATGATAATAATATTAAATGTATAGGGAAGAAGATTTCTCTTAAAAATTAACAGAATTTATTATTTCTAAAAAGTATTAGATATATGAAAAATTAATATAAAAATTGCTAAAAATTTTACCCCTAATGATAGAATAATATTAAGTGAATTAAGGATTAAAGTAAAAGTAGGTTGGGATAGCTTTGAACTAGAAGAAAGTGATCCGAGAGTAAAAATTATAAAAGAAAATTTTAATCCAGATTGGAAAAATATAGTGCAAAGAGAGATTGTTTTTTCAGAAAAAGATAAAGAAAATGCTGAGTATCTTACTATATATGCCAGTAAGATTTTAGGAGATGCTAAACCTGATACAGAAAATAAAATAAATACATTTACATATCCATTCACTGTGTATCCTTATTATAAAGATGTTTTTGAAATAGTAGATACAGATGAAGAATATGGATTGTTGAGAGGGGAGCAAATAGGGAATTATTCATTAAATGGAGAACCTAAATGGGGAAATTCTAATATAGCCTCTGCAAATTACATAGAAAATGCTTTTTTTACTCCACTTGAAACATATGAAAGTATTTTTAAAACCTATTGGCATAAAATCAATACCAGTATGTAATTATAAAACAGGTGAGCCCTTAAAAAATGTATGTCAAATTATACAACAAGGGATTTCAAAATCAAAATTTAATATAAAGGAAATTGATTTAAAGTTATCAATTAAGGTTGATAGATGGAATATTAAAAAATATGTTTTAAAAAATGATATATTTTATCCATCGTTTATAGTTCTCCCGGAGAATTCGATTTTTTTTATACACAAGAATATTTTGGTGATGGAGGGCTTAATCAAAGAAATACGGTTATTTCACATAAGCTTTATAAAATTTTAAAAGAAAATAAAATCAAAGGATTAAATTACTATCCAATGAAAAATTAAGAAAATATATTTATTAATATAGTAAAACAAAGATAAAGCTTAAGTTGTCAGGTCTTTTAATTAAAATTATAGTAAATATCTTTTTATAGATTAAATGAGTTTAATTAAATTTTTTATGTACATAGAGAAAAGACCTTTAATGTATCTTAGGGAGAAAAATTTAATCTTATTAGAAAGTTTTATAAATGAATATTTTCTATGTCAGAATGAAAATAACTTAATAGATAAAAATGATGAAATATTCAGAAATGAATTTTATTATTGATTAAAAAGAAATATTTTTTAGCTAATAGAGTTTCTTGGGTAGATTTGATTAGCCAAATGTCAAAACATGAAAATAAAAATGATTTTGATTTATTTTTTCATTTTTTAAAAATATTTAAAAATGAAAAGTCAATAGTTTAATAATAAAATATAAGTAAAATTTAAAATTGTAATTTTTAATTTTCTTATGAGAATCATTTATTTTGAATAAAAAGGAATTATAATAATAAAAACTTAGTTTTGAGTAGAATAAAAAAGTTGATAATAGAAAAGCAATTCCAAAAAGCATCAATTTTATTTGATAATGATAAATCAGATAAGACTTCTACCCAAATAGAATTAGATACATATGGAAATCCGTCCCAAGAGTATTATGATTTTATGATCTTTTTAGGAGAAAATTCAGAACAAGAAAAATCCGTTTATTTTTCCTCAATGATACTAGCTACATCTTTGTGTAGTTTTAGGGATGCTTATAAAGAAGCGTATAATTTAGCTAAAAAATTAGTAAAAATTAATGGAAATGATATTGATAACTGGGAATGGTTATTATTTTTTTATGATTTACCAGATAAATTTATGTCACATAAAGAATTGCAAGATGTTCTCATTAATATATTTAAAATAGATAGAAATAATCAAAAAGCTACTAATTTTTTAAATAATTATTTCACAAAAGAAGAAAAAAGTTTTATACTTTCAAAAGTTATATGATACATTTAATTTTAGTCTCTATATACTAGTCTTTATTTTTTAGTATCAGGTTAAATTCTTATGTCTTTATTAGAGATAAAAAAATGAAGGTTATCTCCAAAAAAGTACTACAATTAAAGATATTGAACGAGGAATAAGGGAAGTTATTAAACAAAATAGAGAAAGTATACTAAAAAATGGGACAAAAAATGTTCAATATAGTGGTATGGTTGATGGTGTGAAAAGAACTATAGGTTTAAAAAAGGAAGAATTGAACAATATTATTAATAATAACAATAAATAAATATGTTTAATAATAGATACTTTTATAGTCAAAGGTGTAAAATATATATTTATATTTTATAAAATTATATTTAATATGAGTAATATGATATATATTATTTAAATTTAGTATCTTTATTTCGGTTATCATTTATATATCAATATATTTTTATGGAATTACAAGAAGAAATTTTTACAAAAATTGTTTCTTTAGTGAACAAAGGAAAGCTAAGCTTTCAGAAAAAAAATTTTGAAAAAGCCATAGAGTATTATATGAAAGCTAGGACTATTTTTCCGGTTCCGATTGAAGAATATAAAGGGTCCGAACAATTATATATTCTATTAGGAGATGCCTGTTTTGCTAGTAAAAAATATGAAAAAGCCCAAGAATATTATATACAATCTCAAAATTGCGTAGATAAAGATCAGTATTTAAATTCAAAATTTAAAATAGGAAAAATTTTTTTTGAAATAGAACAAACCGATTTAGCAAAAAAATATTTTCAGCTAGTTTATGATAACTCGGGAAAAAAATTATTTTATTTCGAAGATGCAAAATATTATAATCTAATTATTTGCTCAGGAAATAAGGGAACAAATAAAGAAGAAAAACAAAACTCAGTATATAAATCTTTTAAAGGAAAAAATTATACAAAAGAAGAATGGGATATTTTTGAACAAAGACAATGGGAAGAATATCTTATAAAAAAAGGAAATTTCTCAAAAAAGAACGAAAAAGGTTTATTTTTAGATGAAAAATAATGCTGAAATATAGATAAATTTTATATACACAATTGGGAAATGTTTACATTATTTAAAAATAAAAATTTAATTAATTTAGAAAATTTTGAATCTTCTTATATTCTAAACATTAAGAGCTATACTTATTTAAATAAAGACAAAGAGCCATTAATTATAGAAAGAAAGTCTAAAATAAAGTTAAAGCAGATAATAGAGGGTTCAAGAATAATAAATACTTATTTTTTAACAGAAACAGAAGAAAATTCAAATGATGAAAATTTCAATAAATTTTTTAAAAAATTATCATTTCTGTCTTTTATAACCGAAGAACTTAAAATTGAAAGAAGTTTGAAAGGGCAAATTCGAACTTTACTCAATATAGATCAAATAGAAAAGAAGTGGAAAAACTGGAAAGAAAAAAAACTTTATGAATTTCTTCCTATTTTAAAAGATCAAGAAAATTTTGTAACTTCATTTGAAAAAGGTCTTTTATACTTAAAAGATAATATTAAAAATGAATTAGCTTACATACTTCTATTTCCCGAAATTTATCAATTTAAAGATTATATTTCAACTGCTAGAGAATTTACTAGCTTATACATTTTTGATTCATGTTTGATTAAAGGCGCGGAAATTAAATATAAATTTTATATTTCGGATATATTACAGAAAGAATTTTCACCTAAAATAAATATTCATTTAAAATCAGAGATTACAAATAAACAAGAATTGACTA
This sequence comes from Apibacter adventoris, assembly GCF_002964965.1. Lineage (NCBI taxonomy): Bacteria > Pseudomonadati > Bacteroidota > Flavobacteriia > Flavobacteriales > Weeksellaceae > Apibacter > Apibacter adventoris. Next base: position 19,461 of record NZ_PSZN01000007.1, on the reverse strand, counting down.
TTTTATTAAAAAGTCTAGAAAATAAGTATAATGGTATAACAGATTATAAATTTTTTGAAGATCTGTTTTATAATATAGATAAAAGTACAGGTAAAATAACCTATGCAAAATTAGAACTTACAGAAAACATATCTGAAGGTCATGAATATAAATATTTAATAGATCTTTATCCATTAGAAACATCAATAAATAGTGAAACAGAAAAGATATATAAAACATATAAAGGCAAAGACTTTACTCTAAATGAATGGGAAAAATTAGAACAAAAACAATTTGATGATTTTGTAAATAATAAGTTAATAAATAAAGATCAAGATCTTTTTAATAATGAAAAATAGTGAGAAACACATAAAAAACAAAAAAATATATAATATTTATAAAAATATTATATTATCTGGTTTTATAATTTGACTATAATTATAAATTTTTTAAAAATTAAGTTATATTTTTTAATATTTAACTTGTTTTAAACAAAGATTCAAACCGTATTTCTGGTTCTCACAGGATTAATAATTTTATATTTTTATTATATTTTCTATTCCAAATTTCCAATATAAATAATTAGATAAAAAAATATAGTTTATTTTTAGTTGATAATTTTAAAACCAGTAACTAAACAATATATATTGTTTGGTATATGTGGAAATTATTAATCTCATAATTTGTTCCAATATTAAAATAAAGTTTTATTTATCTTTAATAAGATAGGTAAAAAATTTTTCTCAAAAATATCACCTTAAATATTATCTTTGCTATAAACATATTTCTATAATAAAATATCAACAAATATTTATTTTAGAATGATTATAAATAATATTTTAATAAAATAGTTCTTAATATGTTATGAAAGTTGGTTTATTTATTCCATGTTATATAGATGCTATATATCCAGAGGTAGGAATTGCTACATTGGAATTATTAGAAAAATTAGGTTTAGAAGTAGAATATCCTACAGAGCAAACTTGCTGTGGTCAACCTATGTCTAATGAAGGTGATTACAAAAGTGCAGAAGCTGCTGAAAAGTTATTTATTCAAAACTTTAAAAATTATGAATATATAGTAGGTCCTGCAGGTAGCTGCATAAAACAGGTAAGAATTCATTTTGATTGTTTAAAGCAGTCTGAAGACGTAAAACATGTTAGAAAAAATACTTATGAATTAGTAGAATTTTTGCATGATGTAATTAAAGTTAAAGATTTTCCCGGGGTAAAATTTAATCATAAAGTAGCTTTGCATAATAGCTGTAGTTCAATAAGAGGTCTAGGAATAAGTAAACCGTCAGAAATTATGGGTGTTGCATTTAATAAATCAGCAGATCTGTTGAAAATGGTAGAAGGACTTGAGCTAGCCCAAATGAGCCGCCCTGACGAATGTTGTGGTTTCGGAGGAACTTTCTGTGTAACCGATGAAGTGGTAAGTGCCAAAATGGGAAAAGATAAAATTTCTGACTATATAACCAGCGGAGCAGAATATGTAGTTTCTCCAGATATGTCTTGTTTAATGCATCAACAAGGAATAGCTCATAAAAATGGTATAACTCATTTACCTTTTGTACATATAGCACAAGTTTTAAACGGAGGACCCTTTTAAAATCATAATTCATGAAAAAGAAAGTAGTTGATATAGTAAAAAACTCAGCAGATTTTATAAAACAAGATAATATTCACGAAAAACAACATGATAAAAATCTTTGGAATGCCAGATTAAAAAGAGACAGGATTGCTAAAAGCGTTCCTGAATGGGAAGCTCTCAAAGATTTAGCATCAAAAATTAAGGAACATACACTTACTCATCTGGATGAATATTTAAACCTATTTGCAGAAAATGCTTCTAAACGAGGAACTATTGTCCATTGGGCTCGAGATGCTCAGGAACATAATGAAATTGTATATAATATATTACAAGAAAGAAAGGTAACTGAAATAATAAAAAGCAAATCAATGTTGCAGGAAGAATGTGGCATGACAAATTTTTTAGAATCAAGAGGAATAGAAGTTACCGAATCGGATTTGGGTGAGAGAATTCAGCAATTATCCCATCAACCTCCGGCACATATTGTTATGCCTGCAATTGAAAAAACTACAGAAGATATCGCTAAACTTTTTGCTAAAACTATTGGAACCGACCCTAATGATACTGATGCACATTCTTTAAATGAAGCAATGAGAAATAATGCCAGACCAAAGTTTCTTCGTGCTGGAGCAGGAATGACCGGAGCCAATTTTGCCATAGCTGAAACCGGAACATTTGTAGTTTGTACCAATGAAGGAAATGCTGATATAGGTGCATCTGTTCCACCGCTTCACATAGCCAGCATAGGAATAGAAAAAATAATTCCTAAAGTGGAAGATTTGGGGATATTTATAAGGCTCCTATCAAGAAGTGCATTAGGTACTCTTGCTACACAGTATACATCTCACTTTACAGGTCCAAGAAAAAACGGAGAGTTGCATGTTATTATTACCGATAATGGTAGGACTGAAAGATTAGGGATGGATGATTTTTGGACTTCTTTAAAATGTATACGATGTGGTGCATGTATGAATACTTGTCCCGTATACAGAAGAAGTGGAGGATTATCTTATGAATCTACATATTCCGGACCTATAGGAATTATTTTAAGTCCTACGTTTGATTTAGAAAAATATAGTGAATTGCCTTTTCACTCTACATTGTGTGGCTCATGTTCAGATGTTTGTCCGGTAAAAATAGATATTTCCGGACAAATATATAAATGGAGAAAAGTAGTAGTAGAAAAGGGATATATGCCTTTAAACAGATCTCTTGCCTTTAAGGCTGCAGGATCTGTATTTGGGCATCCTTCGTTATTTAGAACAGCTGAAACCATAGCAGAAAAAGTATTGCCCATAGTGCCTGATTTTCTTATATATAGTAAAATAAATCCATGGGCACAGGACAGAGAAATGTTTTCTATGGCTAAACAAACATTTAGAGATTGGTATTTAAAGAATAGAAAAAATAAAAAATGATAAGTACAAAAGAATATATTTTAAATGCAATACGTAAAAATAAACCTGACGGAAGTAAATTTGCATATCCTAAAATTCCATTATTTCCTAAAAGTAATAAAGATATTTTACAGGAGTTTAAAGATAATTTAACTTTAAATGCAGGAACATGGCATATAGTGAAAAGTATTAAAGATGGAGAAAATTTAATTAGAGAATTGTATCCACAAGCAAAGATTATTTGTTCTTCTGCAGTTGAATTTAAAGGAAATAAAGATATAACCCAAATAACTGAACCTCATCAGTTGGCAGATGTTGATTTAGGTATTATCCGCGCACAATTTGGAGTTTCGGAAAATGGTATGGTTTGGATAACAGAAAAGGATATGGATATTACTTCTTTAGGTTTCTTGTCACAACATTTAATAATTTTATTAGATCCACAAGAATTGGTGAAGGACATGTATGAGGCATATGCCAGAATTGATTTGCTAAATAACAACTATGGCTGTTTTATGTTAGGACCTTCTGCAACTGCTGATATTGGAGCGGTTATGGTTCGTGGGGCACAAGGAGCTAGAAGTCTTTCAGTATTTTTTATGTAATAATTTAAAAATTTTGAATATTTAGAAATCGAATAGGGGTAAATATAACTTTTACCCCTATAATTTTTTTATGATAATAATTTAAAACATTATGAATAAAACTAATATAATTATTTATTAAGTAAGTTTTTTACATCTTCTAATGTTAGGTTATCTCCATCTATTCTTATAAGAAAAAAGTGATTTCCTTTATCAAAAAATAATATTGTTTGATCTATATATTGCTTGTTATCTGGATCTTTTTTAATAAAAGCTGAAGGTGAAAAAGTATCATGAGTACTATTAAAAACAGCTTCATAATCTTTATTAGTAGCATATTTATTAGCTTGTTTTTTCATCCTTTTAGCCAGAGATTTATCGCTAGTATAAAGCATCTGTGCACTTTCTATTTTATCAGATACTTTAGAGATATATATACCTTGTTTATCAAAATCAGGAATCATTTTTAATAAAAATTTAGAGACACTAATGGAAGTGACTTCATTTTTATGAGCAAATTTATCAAATAGTTTATCCTGAGAATAGCCAGAAATAATAAAACCTAATAAAAATAAGGTTAGTAATAAGCATTTTCTATTCATAATTAATAAGTTATTTAAACATTTTATAATATTTAAGTAAAAATCATGCCGTATATAAAAATAATTATAAATACTTATATTTATGAGCGATAAAATATATTATATTTTCTAAAAAAAATAATTTTTTAATGGGTTAGAAAAAATGGATACATTCTTATACCTTAGCTTTTAAGTAAAAGTATCGCGTATCATTCATATAAAATAATAATATCTATATCATCTTACTTACACTTAAAAAAATTAAAAATTATAAAATATACACTAAAATATCGCAATAGTTTTTTCCAATTTTTCTATTAAATAAAATTTAACTTATCATGAATGTTTTGGAGATTAATACCTAAATTAAGATAACAATGTGCAGTATGAAAAGAAGAAAAAAATCTTTGGATATATGCTAAGAGGTTGAAAAATTATAAATATTTATTTACTTAAGTAAGTAAAATTATATTTTTATTACATAAGCCTATAATAAATAAAATTATTCCAAGGGGAAATAATACACTTCCCCAAGAAATTATAATAAAATATCCAGTAATATTTCCCCAGTCCATAAATAAAAAAGCGCCCTGAAGAATTAATAAAATATCAGTTAAAAGAAATGCAATAGTAAAAATGATAATCCCTATTTTAATAAAAGCGTTTATCTTTTTTGTAGAAATAAATGTAAGAATAAGAATAAATAAAAACAAAGTATATATTCCCAATACAATAAGATGAATAAATCCAATAGTAAGATTTTTTATAAGATAGGAATGTTCAGCTATTTCAGGAATCCACTGAAAATTTTGGAAAATAATTTTAACAGAAAAAAGAAGAATAAATAGAATATATAAACTATAAATAAAAACAGATTTTTTTTTGAAAATTACCAACAAAGGAGGATGAATATATTTCCAAAATAGAAATAATGAAAAAAGTTGAAATAAAAGACCAATACTATTTAAAATATAAAAAATAAATGAAGAAATATGCCAACTAATAGGAAGGAAAAACGTAAGTATTGCAGTTCCTAAGTTAAAAAAATAAAAAAGATAACTATATTTAGGAATTGAGGAATTATAATTTTTTAAGATTTTAAAAATAAAAGAGAAAATTCCAAATAAGAACCATCCATTAATTTGAAAATGTAAAAAAAACTGGATAGCAATAGGATAAGCTATAGAAGATTTCCCTAAAGTAGGAAGTATAGCTCCTAAGGACCAAACTCCTAATGTTGAAAATAACATTAAAATTAATGCAGTCTTCAAATATAAGTTATCTATGGAATATACATGAGAAATATTTTTCCAGCTTATCCAACAAAAATAATATGAACATACTATATGTAAAGAGGAAAATAAAATAGAAAAAAATGCATATCCTTGAATTGGAAAGCTAAAAAGCATTCCTATAATAGAAAATTGTGTTACCCAGAAACAACCAGTAAATCTTTTTTTATTTTTTGAGGTTTTAGGAATATACATCCAATAAATAAAAATATAAAAAAACAAATAAAGCCAGCCTAATAAAGCTACATGAGAATGGGCATGTAAAAAATTGCCATAGGGTATACTAATTTTATAAAATTGAGTGATTCTAAGTAAAAAGCCTATACAAGAGGCTATAAATAAATTACTCAAACTTGTTATTAACCAGCTTTTCTTCATATACCTATAGAATTATTAAATTTTTATTATTCAATAATAAGTTTTCCTTTCATTGAAAAAGCATGAGAAGGGAAAGAACATAAATAATCATACTTTCCTTTTTCGTTTATGATAAAGGTTATAGTATCTGTTTCTCCACCCCCTAACAATTTCGTATGAGCTATAATATTTTTAGATTCACTGGGAGGAATATAATCATGACTTCTTTCTTTTAAAGCTTTTTTAGCAAAATCTTCCGGATCAGTTCCATGTTTTAAAATAACCAGATTATGTCCCATGTCCATTTTACTGGCTTTACCCACATGCTTGAGTACTAATGTAATCGTTTTTCCTGCTTTAGCTCTTAATTCATTAAGATTATATTGCATTAAATCATTACCTTCTATTTCCAAATAATTTACAGGCCATTTTTTCATTTCTTCCTTAGTTGTTACAGTACTAATATTATCAGCTTTATTATTTTCTGCATTTAAATCAATATTAGCTGAAGAATTATCTGATTGAGTAGAACTTTTGCCACAAGAATATAAAAAAATTATAAATATGATGACTTTTATATTTAAAGATAAATTTCTCATAAAAAATATTTAAGTTTGTAATTATAGAGTTTAAAAAATATTATTTTAATATCAAATGTAAGTAATTTATTGAAAATGTTAATATTGTAAAAAAATAAGTATTAGTAAACAAATTTACAATAGTATTTTATTTATTAATTTGAATATTTAATTATAAAAGATAAAAAATGGAAGTATCTAAATTATTTGAAAAATTACCAATAAAAATAAATAAATTCAAAACAATATCAGGAGGAGATATTAACAAGGCATATTTTTTAGAAACGATAGAAGGAAATTTTTTTATAAAAATTAATCAAAAAAATTTATTTCCTAAAATGTTAATTAAAGAAGCTAATGGATTAGAAGCCTTAGGACAAACTGGATATATAAAAACACCAAAAATTATAAATTATGGAGAAATAGATCAATTTCAGTATTTAATATTAGAATGGACGGAGAGGGGAGAAGCTAAAAATAAAACATGGGAAAATTTTGGTCATGCATTAGCATATATGCATAAAATAGAACAACCTTTTTTTGGATTTAAAGAAGATAATTATATTGGAAGCTTAAAACAAGTAAATACATCTAGTTCTAATTGGGGAGAATTTTATGGTCAATATCATCTTATTCCCCTTATAAAAAAACTAAAGGAACAAAATAAAATAGAGAAAGATGTAGTGAAGAATGTAGAAAATTTATGTTTGAAATTAAATGAAATTTTCCCTAAAGAATCACCATCTTTATTACATGGAGATTTATGGGCAGGAAATTATATGGTTTCAAAACAACAGGAAATATTACTAATAGATCCTGCTGTTTATAATGGACATAGAGAAATTGATTTAGGAATGACCCAGCTTTTTGGTGGATTTCCATCTTATTTTTATGAAGCATATAAAGATGTGTATCCGCTCGATAACAACTGGGAGGAAAGACTACCTTTCAGTCAATTATATCCTCTTCTAGTTCATTCAGTTTTATTTGGTGGCTATTATGTAGACCAAGTAAAGCAAATTCTTAAAATATTTTAGTATAATTTTATAAAAAAATAAAAAAGAAATATATTCTATTACGTAGTTACCTTTTTATCATTATCGTTTTGATTTCTTTTATAAACAACAGCAGAAACCAGTATACTGGCTTCATAAAGTAAATATAACGGGCATGAAGCTACAAGCATAGAGGGTATATCACCTGGGGTAATAAATCCTGCCAAAATAAGTATAATAATTAAAGCATGTCTTCGGTATGTTTTTAAAAATTTAGGAGTTAATATTCCCACAGCCGTTAAAGCATATACAATAACAGGAAGTAAAAAAACTAGTCCCATACCAAGAACGGTTTGTAATAATATACTAATATAACTGGATAAATCAATATTAACTTTAATAGTTTCGGAAAGATTAAAAAAATATCCGAAGTGCATAGTAAGAGGAGTTACTAAAAAATAACCAAAACAGCAACCTGTAATAAAAAGGCAATAAGTAGATATAAAAAAAGCTAAAGAATTCTTTTTTTCATTTGGCTTAAGTCCGGGCGATATAAATTTCCACATTTCATATATAACATAAGGAAAAGCTATAATAAGTCCTCCAACCATAGCTACATAAAAAGCAGTATTCAATTGTTCAAAAACTCGACGCACCTGAATTGGAAAATGCTCGGGCATTATAAAAGCTTCATCAGATCCCCATAGCTTGGCAATAGCATTCATAATCTTAAAGCTAATAAAATCCTTCTGAACTGGACCTAAAATAATTTTATCCATTACAAAATGCATCTTATATCCTATAAAACAAGCTCCAATGCAAATTGCTACTAATGAACGAAGAATGTGCTTTCGTAATACTCCTACGTGAGCAAGAAAAGGCATATCTCCCGAATTGATCTTTTTTTTCTTAGCCATGAATTATTTAGAAATCATATATAAATTGATTTTTATTTAAAACCATTTTCTAAAAGTATATGTAAATCTATTATACCCACATATTTATCTCCATCTAAAACTACCAATTGTCCTATCTGATTTTTTTTGAGAATCTCTAAAGCTTTATTGGCTAACTCATTTTTTTGAATAGTTTTAGGAGATAAAGACATTATATCTTTTGCCATTATTTTATTATAATCAATATCTTTTGCCATAATTCTTCTCAAATCCCCATCTGTAATAACTCCCATAACATGATTATTTTCAATAACAACTGTAATTCCATAAGAAGAATAAGTTAAAGAATTTATAATTTCTTTTAAATGTGAAGATAATTGCACTGCAGGTTTTTTATCCGGTTTTATAAGTTGTTCAACCTTACATAGAAGTTTTTTACCCAAAGCTCCGCCTGGATGAAATTTTGCAAAATCTGAAGATTTAAAATTTCTAGCTTCCAATAAAGCTACAGCAAGGGCATCTCCGAGTGCAAGTTGTACAGTTGTAGAGGTTGTAGGAGCTAAATTATTCGGATCAGCTTCTTTATCTATATGGGTATCCAGAACAAGATCAGCAACTTCAGCTAATAAACAATTTTTATTAGCCGTCATAGCTATAAGTATATTACAATATTCACGCAAGAAAGGAACAATTTCTTGTATTTCAGAAGAAGTACCACTATTAGAAATACAAACAATAATGTCATCTTTTGTGACAATGCCTAAATCGCCATGTTTGGCTTCTGCTGCATGAAGAAACTGAGAGCGTGTGCCTGTAGAGTTAAATGTAGCTACAAGTTTATTAGCAATATGTGCACTTTTACCGATTCCACAAAGAATTAGTTTACCCTTACATTCAAGAATATAATGCACAGCTTTAATAAAATCTTCTCCTAATCTATTATTTAGAGATTGCAGTTCTGCTATTTCAAATAAAATAGTATTTTTGCCTGCATTTAATATTTTTTCATTTTCCAAAATAAATAATATTTTTTTGTTTAAAAATTAAATTGTACTTTTAAATTCTAAACGACAAATTTAATAATAAAAAACTAAGGTTAAAGAATGAAATCCTCACTAAAAGACCTATCCATATCATTAAAAAAATATTTTGGGTTTAATTCATTTAAAGAACCTCAAGAACAAATTATTCAAAGTTTACTAAATAAGAATAATGTATTTGTTTTAATGCCTACCGGAGGCGGAAAGTCTTTATGTTACCAATTGCCGGCATTAATATCTGAAGGTACGGCTATTGTAGTATCACCTCTTATAGCTTTAATGAAAAATCAGGTAGATGCAGTTAGAGGTATTTCCTCAAATGATGGGGTTGCTCATGTACTTAATTCATCATTAAATAAAACAGAAGTTAAAAAAGTTAAAGATGATATTTCTATGGGGATAACAAAATTATTATACGTAGCCCCTGAATCTTTAACAAAAGAAGAATATGTAGATTTTTTTAAAACTATAAATATCTCATTTTTTGCAATAGATGAAGCTCATTGCATATCTGAGTGGGGACATGATTTCCGGCCGGAATATAGAAATTTAAAGCATATAATTGAAAAAATAGGGAATGCCCCTGTAATCGCTTTAACAGCAACAGCTACACCTAAAGTACAGGATGATATACAGAAAACTTTAGGAATGACTAATGCAAAAGTTTTTAAATCCTCATTTAATCGTCCAAATTTATTTTATGAAATAAGGCCAAAAGTAAATCCAGAAAAACAAATAATTAAATATATAAAGGAAAATCCGGGAAAATCCGGAATTATCTATTGTTTAAGCAGAAAGAAAGTAGAAGAATTAGCTGAACTTCTTAAGGTTAATGGAATAAATGCATTACCTTACCATGCCGGGTTAGATGCCAAATCAAGAGCATTGCATCAAGATAAATTTTTAATGGAAGAAGTCGATGTAATTTGTGCAACAATTGCGTTTGGAATGGGAATCGATAAACCAGATGTAAGATTTGTTTTCCATTATGATATTCCTAAAAGTTTAGAAAGTTATTATCAAGAAACCGGAAGAGCAGGACGAGATGGGGGAGAAGGGCATTGTATAGCATTTTATGATTATAAAGATATTGAAAAATTAGAAAAATTTTTAGCAGCTAAGCCCGTTTCAGAAAGAGAAATAGGAATGCAACTTTTACAAGAGGTTGTTGGGTATGCAGAAACTTCCATGTCGAGAAGAAAATATCTTCTACATTATTTTGGAGAAGAATTTGATGAAAACCATGGATTAGGTTCAAAAATGGATGATAATTCCTTAAACCCTAAAAATATGATTAATGTATCAGAAGAAATGAAACAGATGTTAATCATTGTGGAAAAAACTCAAGAAAAACTTAAATTAAAGGATCTTGTAAACATTGCAATGGGTAAGGAATCAGTAGTAACTAAATCCTATAAACTAAGTACTGAAGATTATTTTGGAATAGGAAAAGATAAAACGGATAATTTTTGGAAATCGGTTATTAGACAGGCTATAGTACATAATTTATTGAGTAAAGATATAGAATCTTATGGAGTTTTAAAATTATCTGAATCTGGGAAAAAATTTATAAATCAGCCTAAGGAAATTCTTATGGCAGAAGATGTTGATTTTGAAAAAGAAATTGGAGCTCAAAATCAAACTTTGCAGCAATCAGCAGGAGAAAACAATGTATCAGACAAAAAATTATATGAAGATCTAAAAAATATAAGAAAGAAAGTAGCAAAAGAAAATGGAATTCCTCCATTTGCTGTCTTTCAAGATCCTAGTTTGGAAGATATGGCCTTACAATATCCTACTACCTTATCCGAATTATCTAATGTTTTTGGAGTAGGGGAAGGTAAAGCCAAAAAATTTGGAAAAAAATTTGTAGACTATATAGCTAAATACGTGGAAGAAAATGATATTATACGTCCTGAAGATTTAGTTATTAAACAAGTTGCTAATAAATCATCTTATAAAGTTTTTATAATTCAAAGTACAGATAGGAAGTTAGATTTTGAGGATATTGCCAAAGCAAAAGACCTCTCAATGGAAGATTTACTAAGTGAAATGGAAAGTATAGTCTATCAGGGAACTAAGCTGAATATTGACTATTATGTAAACGAATTATTAGATGAAGAACAACAAGAAGAAATAATAGACTTTTTAATGGATTCAGAAAGTGATAAAATGTCACTTTTATTAGATGAATTTGGAGATGAATATTCAGAAGATGAATTAAGAATAATGAGAATTAAATTTATTAGTGATGTAGCTAACTAAAAATTCTAGTTAGGAATTGCAATAAATTTTGGTTTATATATATATTTGAGTGAATATAGTCAATAAGTTGTATAAATAATATTTACAAAGAAATAAGAGGTTTTAATATAACAGTCAATAATGAAAATAAATTGTTTTAAAAAAATATTAAAACTATAATGTAAACTATAAATAAGGTCTACTTTTATTACTTAAAAGACTTAAAAAGAAACTGTTTATTGTTAAACAGTTTCTTTTTATATTACTTCGCTTTTATTAATTCAACATTAAATAATAACCAGGCATTAGGAGGAATTACACCACCGCCGGCACCTTGTGAGCCGTAACCTAAGGCAGGAGGAATTAAAAAGGTGGCTTTATCTCCTTCATGTAATAAAGAAATACCTTCGTCCCATCCTTGAATAACCATGCCTTTACCTAAAGGAAACTCAATAGGTTCATTTCTAGCAAAAGAAGAATCAAATACATTACCATTAGTTAAGGAACCTTCATAATGAACAGAAACTGTATCTCCTTTTTTAGCTTGACTACCATTTCCTTTTTCTGTTATTTTATAAAATAGACCGGATGGTGTTTGTTGCATATCTTTTTTCAGGCTTTCTAATTGAACTGCTTCTAATTTTTCTTTATTTTCCAAATATTTTTTATTTCTTTCAGATATTAAATCTTTGTTATCTTGGAAAAATTTTGCAGCATCATAATTTTTATAATCTTCACCTTTAGTAATAATGGATACTTTTTCTATTATTACAGGGGTTAATGGTTTATCCTGTGCTCCTGTAGGTACATTAGCTATTTTACTTACAACATCATCACCTTTAATAACTTGTCCAAAAATTGTATGTCGTCCATCCAACCAAGGAGTAGGAACTTCAGTTATAAAAAATTGACTTCCATTTGTATTTGGACCCGAATTAGCCATGGATAGAACTCCAATACCCGAATGTTTTAAATCATTTTTTTCATCTTCAAAACGATATCCGGGACCTCCCATTCCTGTTCCTTGAGGATCTCCGGTTTGAATCATAAAATCCTTTATAACTCTATGAAAGATAATTCCATCATAAAATGGAACTCCTGTTTTTTTAGCACTATTTTGTATTTTGCCTTCGGCGAGACCTATAAAATTAGAAACTGTTACCGGAGATTCTTTGTCATAAAATTTAATGAGCATATCTCCTTGTGTGGTCTTAATATTTGCATATAAGCCATTTTCCAATCTTTCATAAGTCTGTTTGTCTATTTCCAATGTTTTACAATTTATAAGAGTTAATACTAAAGAAAAAAAAAGTATTTTTTTCATGATTTGAATATTTATATATTCAGTAACAAAATTACTAAATTAAATCTTATTTCTATTGTTAAATTTTGTATTACAAGAAATCATAGTTTGCAATAAAAATAGCATTAAATAGAATTTGAAATAGATTTATTAATAGATAGAATTCTGTTTTTAGAATTATCAATTTAAAACTATATGTTTATTTAATTAGATATATAGCTATAATGAAAATGTATTTATCTTTAAGTTAAAATATTTTTACTTTGTATAAATGAGTTATGTAGGATTTAAATAAAAATATACTTTTTTTTTATTAATATATTGAATGTAAATATATAAATAATATTATTTAAAGTGATGATAGAAGTGTGTTTTGGAAAGTATTTAATGATATCAATGATTTCAGATTAAGAATTAATAATATAAAATAGACCGACCATACATAAAATTTAAGAATTATTAAATATATGGATGCTGATATATGAATTAACTTTAAGAAAAAATTATAAATTTTTAAAAGAAAATTTTAAAAATAGTATGTAAATATAACTTATCTTTTTTCTTACTTTTGCATAGCATTAATTTAAGTACTTTAAAGAAATAACATAAATAATGTTTGAAAATATAAAAAATTATTTACAAGAAGTAGAACAATTTACATCTATAAAATCAGATGAAATTGAGCTTTTCAGGATTAAATATTTAGGAAAAAAAGGTATATTGAATGATTTATTTACCCAATTCAAAGAAGTTCCAAATGAACAGAAAAAGGAATATGGACAGCAAATAAATAAATTAAAACAAGCAGTTACAGAAAAAATAGAAAGTTTAAAAGAAACTTTTTCCGGAGAAAATGATAAAAATTCTGATTTAGATCTTACTCGTCCAGGAGTCCCTTATTCTTTAGGAAGTAGACATCCTATACATATTATCCGAAATAAAATTATAGATATTTTCAAAAAAATAGGTTTTTCTGTGGCTGATGGTCCTGAAATAGAGGATGATTGGCATAATTTTACTGCTCTAAATATGCCCGAATATCATCCGGCAAGAGATATGCAAGATACTTTTTTTATAGAATTAAATCCGGATAGGGTTTTAAGAACTCATACTTCTTCCGTGCAAATACAATATATGGAGCAAAATAATCCGCCTTTCAGAATTCTTTCTCCAGGCAGGGTTTATCGCAATGAAGATATTTCAGCACGATCACATTGCATGTTTCATCAGATAGAAGGTTTGTATATAGATTCAAATGTTTCTTTTGCAGATTTAAAACATACTTTACAATATTTCACCACAGAATTGTTTGGAAAATCAGAAATTAGGATGCGTCCTTCTTATTTTCCTTTTACAGAACCTAGTGCCGAGGTAGATGTATATTGGGGATTAGAAACAGAAACCGATTATAGAATTACTAAAGGAACAGGATGGTTAGAAATTTTAGGATGTGGAATGGTAGATCCTAATGTGTTAAAAAATGTAAATATAGATCCTGATAAGTATAGTGGGTTCGCATTTGGTATGGGAATAGAAAGGATTGTAATGCTTATGTATCAGTTTGGAGATATACGAATGTTCACAGAGAATGATATACGAATGTTGCAACAATTTAGCCAAGAAATTTAAAAATTTTATATATAATTAATATATGACAAAAGGGAGTGTACACTCCCTTTTGTCATATAAATAATAATAATTATTATAAAGTAAAGTTTTTTAGTTTTTTAACTTACTTAAGATTTAACTTACTTATATCTATATTAAGCCCTTTAGCTACACCCATGCCTAAAGCGGAACTAGCTCTGAAGAAATGACAAAGTTGTCTATGTATGATTTCATCCTTTTTCTCACCATCTATACCACTCATATGAGCTACAATGTTTTTAATTGTATTAGCTTTAGCATTATCATCCATAATACGATCAAATAAATCGCCAGGTTGAGAATAATGATCATCATCGTTTTCATTTCTATCATAATAATCCACTATAGAACTTTCTAATTCATAAGGTTGTCCTTTATATTCTTTAGGTTCATAATTTCCATCAAAACTATTAGGAAAATAATTTGGAGAACTTCCGCCATTTCCATCATGTCTCATAGATCCGTCTCTACTATAATTATTTACAGCAAAAGGACAAGCATTTACAGGTAAAGATTGGTAGTTAGTGCCGATTCTGTATCTTTGAGCATCTGCATAAGCAAAAATTCTTCCTTGTAACATTTTATCAGGAGAAAAACCGATGCCGTCAACAATATTTGATGGCGCTAAAGCAGCTTGCTCTACATCTTGAAAATAATTCTGAGGATTTTTATTTAATTCTATTTCGCCTACTTCAATTAAAGGATATTCTTTTTGAGACCAAACTTTTGTTACATCAAAAGGATTCCACTTATAATCTTTTAACATTTCCGGAGTCATAACTTGAATATAAAAAGTATATTTCGGAAAGTTTTTTTGTTCAATAGACTTTAACAAGTCCATTTGAGCATAATCCGGATTTTTTGCTTTATAGTCAATAGATTCTTCAAGCGTTAAATTTTTTACACCCTGTTGGGTTTTGTAATGAAATTTAACATAGAAACGTTCATTTTTTGCATTTACTAAAGTATAAGTATGACTACCATACCCATGCATATGTCTGAACCCGAAAGGAGTTCCTCTATCCGACATTAAAATCATAACTTGATGTAATGATTCAGGATTTAGTGAAAAAAAATCCCAAAACATAGTAGGATTTTTACAATTAGTATAAGGATCTCTTTTTTGTGTATGTATAAAATCAGGAAATTTACGTGGGTCTTTAATAAAGAAAACAGGTGTGTTATTTCCAACTAAATCCCATATTCCGTCTTCTGTATAAAATTTTAAAGCAAATCCTCTAGGATCTCTTTCACTATCAGCCGACCCTTTTTCTCCACCAACAGTAGAAAAACGAACGAACATTTTAGTTTTTTTTCCTATTTGGGAAAATATTTTTGCTCGCGTATATTTAGTAATATCATGAGTTACAGTAAAAGTACCAAAAGCACCCGAACCTTTAGCATGAACAATCCTTTCAGGAATTCTTTCTCTATTAAATAAAGCAAGTTTTTCATGTAAGAAAAAATCTTGCAATAATATAGGACCTCTCGGACCTACAGTTTGTGAATCTTGGTAATTTCCGATAGGAGTACCAGAATTTGAAGTAATTTTTTTATTTGTTTCCATATTCACTAGTATTGATTGGGTTTATTTGTTTGTTTGTATACAAATGTATTTATTTTATTTTATATATACAAGTATATGTGTAATTTTTTAATAATTTAAAATAAAATCAATAAATATAGTGCAGACTAAAAGAGTATTGCCTTTATAATATGTTAAAAATAATATAAGATGTTGATGGGTTATAAAACAAGCTATATATTTGTGTAAACTAATGCTTTTATGGAACTATTAGAATAAACATTCTTAATTGGATTTATATCCTTGAATAAATATTTAAATGTAAAACGCATAAATTTTTTTATACCATATAGAGATTGTTAGGTAATTTATATGATAAAAAATTAAAAATAAGTTGTGAATGATAGAAATGAAAATTTATAAATATTCTTTCTATACTTAGCAATAGTTCTGAACTTTTTAGAAAACAATCGTGAGCCAGTAAGAAAAACAATAAAAGATAAACTCCTTTTATCTTTGTATAAAGAGCTAGTGTCTAATAGTTATAAATAATAAAAAACATAAATAATAATAAATATGGAAACATTTAAAGTAAAAGCCTTTGGGGCAGAAAGCTCAAAAGCAGATTTAAAAGAAATGCAGATAGATCGTCGTACAATTACACCTAAAGATATTGAAATTGAGATTCTATATTGTGGAGTTTGTCATTCAGATCTCCATACAGTACGTAATGACTGGGGAGGGACTTTATACCCGGCTGTTCCCGGACATGAAATTGTAGGGAAAGTAGTACGGGTAGGTGAGCAGGTAACAAAATTAAAAGTAGGAGATTTGGCGGCTGTTGGCTGTTTAGTAGACTCTTGCAGAGAGTGTGAGAGTTGTAAACAAGATTTGGAACAATATTGTTTAAATGGATTTATTGGAACTTATAATGGCAATGATAAACATTTGCATAAACAAACTTTCGGTGGGTATTCTGAAAAAGTGGTGGTAGACGAACATTTTGTTTTAAAGGTACCTAAAAATCTTGATTTAGCGGCCGCAGCACCCTTATTGTGTGCCGGAATAACAACCTGGTCACCTTTAAGACATTGGAAGGTTGGAAAAGGAAGTAAAGTTGCTGTAGTTGGTTTAGGCGGATTAGGACATATGGCTATTAAATTAGCTAAAGGGTTAGGTGCAGAAGTTACCTTATTTTCTCGTAGTCCTTCTAAAATACAGGATGCGAAAGATTTAGGAGCAGATGATGTTGTCATTTCTACAGATTCGGAACATATGAAATCTGTAAAGGGCAAGTTTGATCTAATTATAGATACCGTTCCTTATGTGCATGATGTAAACCCATACGTATCAACTTTATCTATTAATGGAACCTTAGTATTAGTAGGATATTTAGGAGATTTAACTCCTATGTTGAATTCTGTTCCTATGATAATGGAAAGAAAATCTGTAGCAGGATCAGTAATTGGAGGTATAGCAGAAACTCAGGAATTACTTGATTTTTGTGGAGAACATAATATAGTCTCAGAAATAGAAATCATCAAAATGCAAGATATTAATAAAGCCTATGAAAGAATGTTAAAAAGTGATGTAAGATATCGTTTTGTAATTGATATGGCTTCGTTAAAAAATTAAAGTTTATGTGTATAAGCAGCAAAAAGAGCCATAGTTTTCTATGGCTCTTTTTCTAATGTTATATATAACCCTCACATTTATAGTATATTATCTTTATACGGTTTTGTATTGACCGTATAGATAAAATGCCTTATTATAGAATTTTTTACATTCTTCATTTCTTATTAATATGTGAATTTAATAGTATTTAAATATGTATAGATTTAATATATAGAAAATTACTAGTTTAATATAAAGTTATACTATTTATATTTAAATAAATAATTTTTTTTTTAAACAATTAAAATAGTAAGAAAGTTAATAACAATAAGGGGGTATAATATATTTAATTTGTAAGTATTAGTATAAATAAATGATGTAACTATATTATAACCCATAACCATATATTTATATCTACATTTTATTTTATTTTTTTGTTAATTATTTATTTTATATTAAAATAAATAATATATTTGTTGTCTATTTAAGTCTTTACAATTAACTATATATGGACACACTTAACCCCAATGAAGAGAAAAACCCTCTTTTTCAAATTAATCCACCCCAAAATAAATCCTCTTATTTTGCAAAATACGGAGGAACAAAAGAAGACTTATACGGAGATTCCCACTTAGTATCAGTTCAAATAAAGATCAATGGAGTTGATTTTTTCACTCAAACAAATATCCAATTAGAAATCAGGCAAAAAATCAATGACCTGCACGAATTTACCCTTATTTGTGACCCCGACGAATTCGGAGAGAATCATACCACTTACCTTTTACAAAACTCCAGAGAATATTTAGGAAAAAGGATTAGTTTCCAATTCCGACAGTTCGGGAAAACCACCTCTATTTTTACCGGAATCATTACCCAACTTTCCATGCCTAAAAAAGAAGGAATTCGCCAGATTGTTTTTCGGGGGACTTCTCCTTCCATTCTTATGGAAAACGGGCTCCATTGCCGCAGTTTTGAAAACCAGACCTTTGAGGAAATTATTAAAGAAGTAATTAAAGACTATCCGCAAAATGTTATAAGCTTTCATATTAATCCTAATTACAATGAAAGGCTGAATTATATAGTACAATACAACAGCACCGATTTTCAGTTTTTACAGCAGCTAAGTAAAAGGTTTGGAGAATATTTTTACTACAATGGAGAACAGTTTTGTTTCTCTGCCTGGGGAGGTAAAATTATTGAGTTAATGGAAGGAGAAGATGTTTACGATTATGAAATTAAGATGGAAGTGCAGCCCCAGAATTTTTCCTATACGGTCTATGATGCCAAACAAGGAACAGACTATTTGCTAGATTCCAAAACCCAAAGCATACAATCCTCTAACAACCCTTTTCAGCAATTTGCCTACAATGCATCCAAAAACCTATATAATGTATCTCCTACGGCCCATTACGATCAGAGCTTATTGCTTAACGGCTCGTTGGATATGCAACGATCATTGGAAAGAGATATGAAGAAAAGGCAGAATTTAGTCTATGTGGAAGCTACCAGTAATAATCCTTGCTTACGTGTCGGTGATGTGGTTAAGATGATGGCTTGGATTCCGGGGCATGAAATATTCAAAAACGGACGGGTACCCATAGAATCGTATAAGATTACCGAGATCGTCCACACCTTTGCAGACGGAGAAGGGTATACCAATACCTTTGTCGGAGTACCTAAAGACTTACCGGTTCCTCCATACTATAACGAGGTTGAAGCTCCCAAAGCCCAGATACAACATGCCACTGTAAAGGACAACCGAGACCCCCTGAAAATGGGAAGGGTAAGGGTGCAGTTTGCCTGGCAAAGGAGGGCTAACAGCCAGACTCCTTGGGT
>NZ_PSZN01000006.1:0-102505 GCF_002964965.1 Apibacter adventoris | reverse complement strand
GTATAACTTAAGTCATATCCTATAACTTGTATTTTTTTATTATGAATATCATATCTAAACTTAATCTTTTCAATCAAATTTTTCTTTTCTCCTGAAATATTTTTCTTCGTAACCTGATTTGCATAATCTACACTTAGCTCTATAATTTTACCTTTAATAATCGGATCACTTACATAATAATCTGTTTTTATATTATTATACAATATACTATTATTTAAAACAGGTATTTCAATTGTTTTACTTTGAGATGACAAATAAATCTTAAGAACAAAATTTAAAAATTTTGTGCTATTTTTTTCTTGAATCTGTGCTTTATCTTCAATATTATCATCATCAAAATATAATAATTTTGGTTTTTCTACTAAACTATCTATTGTTGATTCCGTCATATTATGAATCACTTCTTTTTTTTGACAAGAAATATTAATTGTCAATGCAAATATTACTAAACTAAGTATTCTTTTCATTTAATTTATTCTTTTATTTCTATTACAGCTATATTTTTTACTCCACAATAAAGATGAGCCTTATGATGAGAATCTTCTTTAAATGTTATTGCTTTTTTAGGTTTGACTAACTTCATTCCTGGTTTAAAATAAAATGTTGTTATGCCAAAATTTGCCATTGCATTCACATATTTTTGTGTATTTATTAAATTAAAATAATCCGAATCTATACTTTCTCCATTAGTATGTGAAACACTTGGAAAACATGTTCCATCTTTCATTGCTGAGCCTTCTGAAATTAACGAAAGATCTTGATTCCAATCTTCAGCATATATATTTTGAAGTTCAGAAGTCCATCCAGAAGTGCGTTTTTTATTGTTACCTAAATAATATGTCGAATAATATTTGCCTGCAATTAAATTAAATGATTTAGTATAGGCACCATTATTATCTTTCGTATAACTTAAGTCATATCCTATAACTTGTATTTTTTTATTATGAATATCATATCTAAACTTAATCTTTTCAATCAAATTTTTCTTTTCTCCTGAAATATTTTTCTTCGTAACCTGATTTGCATAATCTACACTTAGCTCTATAATTTTACCTTTAATAATCGGATCACTTACATAATAATCTGTTTTTATATTATTATACAATATACTATTATTTAAAACAGGTATTTCAATTGTTTTACTTTGAGATGACAAATAAATCTTAAGAACAAAATTTAAAAATTTTGTGCTATTTTTTTCTTGAATCTGTGCTTTATCTTCAATATTATCATCATCAAAATATAATAATTTTGGTTTTTCTACTAAACTATCTATTGTTGATTCCGTCATATTATGAATCACTTCTTTTTTTTGACAAGAAATATTAATTGTCAATGCAAATATTACTAAACTAAGTATTCTTTTCATTTAATTTATTCTTTTATTTCTATTACAGCTATATTTTTTACTCCACAATAAAGATGAGCCTTATGATGAGAATCTTCTTTAAATGTTATTGCTTTTTTAGGTTTGACTAACTTCATTCCTGGTTTAAAATAAAATGTTGTTATGCCAAAATTTGCCATTGCATTCACATATTTTTGTGTATTTATTAAATTAAAATAATCCGAATCTATACTTTCTCCATTAGTATGTGAAACACTTGGAAAACATGTTCCATCTTTCATTGCTGAGCCTTCTGAAATTAACGAAAGATCTTGATTCCAATCTTCAGCATATATATTTTGAAGTTCAGAAGTCCATCCAGAAGTGCGTTTTTTATTGTTACCTAAATAATATGTCGAATAATATTTGCCTGCAATTAAATTAAATGATTTAGTATAGGTACCATTATTTGCTTTTCCAACTATTTTAAAATATATAAATTATGCTTTTTCAATTTGGTGGTGAAATTGGTGCTTCTTGAGCTAAGTTTTCTATTATTCCCTCCATTTCAGGGATTCCAAAGAATTGATTTCTTTCAATAATCGTTATTATTTTTGGAAAAGCAGTTGTCAAATTGTAAAAAGCAGTTCCCTCTCTATCCCATACACTTGGGTCAATTTCTTTAAACTTGTTATAAGCTGGTGTCTCAATAGCTGCTATATTTGCTACAATTTCTGCCTTTTCTTTTTCGGTGAATATGATTGATGGGTCTTCTTTAAAGACATTATCCTTATCTCCATAATACAATGCAGACATGTATGTAGTAAGAGCTTCTATTAATCTATTATTATTTGAAAATGTATTTTTTTTCACATATTTTAATAGATTCTTTCTGATCTGGAGCTTACCATTACAATTTTTTGAAAAAAACAAAGATCCAATTTTTTCTGTTTGATTTGGAATTTCATTGCTATATTTTTTATATGCATCATTTAAAATTACTTCATTCAAAGCATCATCTTTGTCGTATCCAAAAACATCTATCAATTGAAATAAAAATACCTTATCATTTTCAAAAAGCCATTTCAATTGTTTTTTATCATTGTTAAAAATATATTTGTTTCTAGCAACCAGCTTTTCGGGTATATTTATTTTAATGTTTGCGCCTTTTACTTCAAATAAGTCATCCAATAGAGAAACATAAAAAATAATTCCAAACTTTTCACTCAAAAATAAATGATCATAAGTATAATCGTATTCTGTTTTTCTAAGCTCATCTATATTTTCATTTTTTTGAGATATAAGATAAACACTGAAGTCTTCGTGATTAATTAGATTTTTACATAAGGGCAAAGATTTACCAAATACATTTTCAACCGTTGATTTATATACTTCTTTTGAAGGTATTTTATATCCTTTATCTATCAATCCAGCTTGTATAATTTTAGCACCTATATTTATATCTTCATCGGTCAAATTATATTGCTTAGAAATATCACCATCCTCAACTTCATAATTACTTTGCAATTCCAAATGCTTTTTTACTTTTTCAAAATCTAAATTTGGTTTTGCTAATAATTCTGACGTATTTAGCCTAGTTTCATTCTTTTGACAAAAAACAAAACTAACTGTGCACAAAAGCCCAATAAACAATAAAGTTGTTTTTTTCATAATTTTTTATTTTAACCCAATATGGAAATGATCTTGATGTACACTCATAGCCACCCCTTTGGTATATTTAATATTTGATTTGTAAGCATAGTTTGTATTAAATCCCCATTGGGTTTGCAGTATACAAAATATTTTCTAAAACTTCCACAAATTTATTTTCTGTTCCATATTTTTTCATAGCTTCGCTCCAAAGTGTTTGAGTACCATCAGAACTACCAGGGTGCCTTATATCTATATCATTCCCTACCCTATGACCTTTATGCCCAATATTTCTCCCATCATTTGCTGATATATCATTAAAATATAATTTAGCTTATTTTGCTCTTTAATATTGTGTTTAATACAGCTACTAAAAGAAAAAATAATTAGTAAAAATATAAGTACTTTTCTCATGTTATGATCTTTTAAGATTTCTACCTTATACTAAATAATTGAAATTATCATTTTCTGAAATACTAGGATATCCTAAAAATATAATACTATTAAGATTGGTATATGATTAAATCATTTCTAGTTTTCTAATGGTATTAAACATGACAATAGCTATAAAAAGAAAACACAAGAATTTAAAATTTTTCATTATTTTCTTTTTATTTACATTTTTCATTGATTGAATTAGAGTTAAATTGATCAAAATATATTGAACCTAAACGCTCTTTGCTACATCTAATACTTGATTTACTACCATCATGCCAATTAATATCTTCACTATACTTATATAGATTTATTTTTTTTGTTACAGCATCATATTTAAATGTAATATACTTTTCAGAATCATAATTGTCTGGAATTGTATTTTTCAATTCTATTGTGAAATATTCATTTTTAATAACTAACCTACTAAAAGCGTCTCCAAAATCATTTGGATATATCCTATTGTTTATCAATACTTTATACTTTTCATTTTTTTCATTTAATAGAATTATAATCGGAGCTATTTTAGTACTTGGATCTTGAGGATTAATATCATGATTATTCCCTAAAATAATAATTTTGTCTTGAAAAGAATCATTATTTAAATCACAGTCTTTTTCTTCCACTCTAAAATATTGATTCCCTGCAATAGAATCTATAATTTTTTTTGAATCTAAATTTGTTGATTTAGCGAGATTTCCATTATTGAAAAACTTTACATATTCTTCTCTGATATTTACTAAATCCAACATTTTATATTTATCATTTTGAAAGAAGATTAAATACCATGGATTTTTATATTTGGGAATTTCTATAAATTTATTATTTATTTTAAATCCAATTATTCTGTCATCATTATAATTTTTATAAGATACTTTTAGAGAATCCAAATAGGTGGATGCGTCAGAAAAATAAGTATGTGCATCATCTGCAATCGTATAAAAGTCATCTCCATATTTCTTTTTAAGATTTTCAATATTCTTATCACTCGGTGAAATAAAAAGAATTTCTTTATCCATCAAAAAAATAGTATCTGATTTTTCAGATCCTGATATAATTTTTTCAGGGGATTTCTTACATGCGATAAATGCACAAATAATTAAAATAAGTACTAAAGCATTTTTCTTTTTTACTCCCATTTTTATTTAACTTTTACTCTGTCATAATACACATACCCCTGTTTTTCCTTTTGGGTCTTTATCAACCACCATTTTCCTTCTTCATTTAATACTTCCACTTTTTCTCCATTTTTTATTTGCTGCACTATTTCTGATTTGGAATTCTTTTCTTTCCTTAGATTGGTAAATCCATCAGGATCTTGAATATAATATTCAATAGGATTATCACTATTATCTGAATCAGACTGGTTTTCTGAATATGATTTTAATTTAGGAAAAGAATAGTAATTGTTATTTTTTAGGTGTTTTAAAAAATTTGGATATTTAATAAATAAATAATCAACTTCTCCTACAGGATATATATCTTTTTTCTGATTTCTTTCAATAAGAAGATTTAAAATAAAAGCAACATCATATTCTCTGTTCCCTTCATAGGGATTTTTTTCTTCTATAATAGGAGCTATAAAAGAAGTGGCAGAAATGTTTACATCAGGGTATTGATTAATATATTTTTGAAATATTTCTTTTCTCAATTCCCAATTTCCATGAATTCCTATTCTTCCAAAAAATACAGAATATGCAAAAGGAGTTTCCAAATCATTTTTTATTTCTTTAAAGATATATTCAAGTAATTCATTATTATAATATCCATAATCTTGAACTAACATATATAAGTAATAATTATCATTAAATTTCAAATAATTAAAAGCCATTTTATCCTCATAAAAAACGTATTTATTAAATGAAACAAAAGATAAATCGTTAGTGAAGTTGTCCGTATCTAAATACTTTTCTTTTTTATACACAGTAGGATAAAAATCTGGAGCATCAGGTATAATGGGTTTTATCTCTAGATAGAATTCATTGCTGAAGACAGAATCTATATTTACCCCAAATACAAGTTTAATTCTTTCTTTAAACAGGTTATCTTCTGGAAATTCAAAATTGTTATTTTTTAAAATTTCTATTTTATTATTGAGCATATTTTGATCTTTATTATTGTGTTTAATACAACTACTAAAAGAAATAATAGTTAGTAAAAATATAAGTACTTTTTTCATATTGTGATCTTTTACGATTTATTGCCAGTCCAAACAGTTCCTGTTTTTGTAACACTTCGTTCTTCAAGTATTAAGATTACAGGTTTATCATCTGAATTATTATTGAAATCAGGAATATTATCAATAAGTTTTTGCACTAAAGGATTTATAGGTTGTGCTTTTACTCTATTACCATAATTTGAAGTATGAGTAGTTAAGCAACCTAATGATCCAATAGACCATCCCCCATGGATAGCAATCCCACCTCTCCATCCATCTGCACCTTGAATAGAAGAGGCTCCAACACCTTCTTTATCAGAAAGGTATATGTGAAACTTTTGACTCTTACCCCCTTTATTAAGGTAATATTTTCCAGGAGGAGCTTCATTAGATGTTCCATACCTTTTAGTGGATCTCTCAGAACTTTTCATATGCGCATCTCTAGTTAAATATGTAATATAATCAGCTTTTGGTAATTTTTGGGAGTCTTTCAATTTTTTATAATTATTATAAGACAAATTGCAGTAGACAGATACTTTATAAATTAACCATTTTTTGTTTCCAGAAGAAGATTCTTCACTTCCATAAATAGAAGCATTTCCTGATACAATAACCAGCGAACCTTTATCTATCCTGTTATTATTTTTTGTTTTAGATAAGAGAGCGCATTTATCAGTTTCTAAAATATCCACTGTTTTATTAAAAAACCTAATTCGTTCACTTAGTCCTTTTTTTGAAGGATTTATTAAATATGTTACGTTTTCAACAGATAAATCACTAATTTCTACCGCTTTTTGATTAATATTCTTAGATCCCCAATAAGCTAAAGCAGAAGTAATAGCCTCTTTAGGATTATTTGTCAAATTCAGAGGGTTTTTAACCCAATCTACATTAGCTTCATTTCCTATCTTCATATTTTTATTAAAATAATTAGACAGATCTTCATAATTACTTTTCCAGGTTATTTGTTTAAAACCTCTCCCTCTGTAAACAGAACCATCTCCTGAGCTAAAGCTCCCGTTTTTATTATTGTTTTTATAAGCCCAATTAGCTATATTAATTTGATCTTCTTTAGAAACAGCAATATATCCTTTTGCCCCTTTATCTTTCACTGCCCTTCCCCACATCTTTGCCTTTTTTTTACCTTCTTCAGTACTGAAAGCACTAAAATTGACTATTAAAGACTCCCAATAATAATTAAAACATTCTTCTGTATCATAAAATTTACTTTCCTGCGCTATCTGTGCTAAAAAATGCGCTTTCCTTATACATGTATTAATACCTACTTTTTTCCTATATTGATTTAAATACGGAATAGCTGCTTTTATTAATGTGTCATTAGTAATTAGACATTTACCTTTAACGTCAACACATATATTCTTTATTTCTTCTAAAGTTATATCTTTATCACATCTTGGGCATTTCCCCTCATTCTTCCCCTTCCCTTTTTCGGAAGAATTTTTGGTAACCACATTCTCGCCTTCGGTTTTAGGAATAGAAAAATCTGTTTTATCTACTTCTATAATTGTACTTTTTAAAGTTTGTCGGGTTTCATATAAGGAAACCTCAGCAAAAATATCCTGATACCAAAAATCTCCCCCCTTATCTTGCATAGCCTTGGTAAGAGTAATGGTAAGATAACTGGAATTTGCTCTAACTATGCGATCTTCTTCATGCAGCAGGTCATCAGAAAATTTATCTTTATCGTATATTCTCACCCTAATCTTGCGGTTCACCATATTTTCACTCTCTATATAAACCTGCATTTTTTCTCCATATTTTGGGCGACGTGTCCATTCCTTTCCGTTGCCATCTCTAAGAGATACTTTAATGATCTTTGGCTCTTTCCATGCAGAAGCAGGAGGTTTAGGATAGTTATTTACCCTTTCTTTATGAATAACCTTAGGAGCTGCAGGCTGAGGTTGGGGAGCTTTCTTTTTTTTCGGCTGAGGCTTAGGTGGCGGAATATAATCGGGATTGATTACCTCTACATTTTCACTGCTTTTATCTTCGGGTGAACCTTCATGACGGCTAACGGTTACATAATATTCATGGTATCTGCCTTCGTCTTTTTGTCCGTAAGGTATTTTACGGTTAGCAATAGGAGCCATGGTAGAATAGACTAAAGAAAAAGACACTTCTGCCAACCCCTGAATGACACTAGCTTGTTTAGTAGCTATAATATTTTCTTCGTTTTCTTTGCTGTGCCCGGCACCGGGAGCATCGTCTTCCCATAAAGTAAAATATAGCGTTTCGCCTTCCATACCCGTACATTGGGCACGGGCAAAGAGAGTTTCTGCATAAGATAGTTTTCTGTTTATTTTATTACGATTTACATCTAGCAACTCCAGTTTCTTTATTTCGGGAACATCTTCCCCGTCTAAAGTCATAAAAAATTCCGCCAGTTTTTCGTTACTGCTTTCTCTTTTCAGATAAGCTTCTATACGGACTTTTTTAGATTTAAGTTTTTGATTGGTAAAGATAATCGTAAATTTTTGTCCGGTTTTTTCTTTTTCTAAACGCAGCTTTCTCCAGTTTTCCTCTCCTTCTTCCACATAAAACTCCCAGGTTATTTTTTCCGAGGGATAGTGGGGTGGATTTTCTTCACTATCTAATAGTTCATATTCGGCGCTTTCTCCCATTCCCAAAGAATTTTTCCCTCGTATTATATAAGCCCTTGATTCTTCGTCCGGTTGAGGGATGCGCAAAGTATCACCCTCATAAATAACAGGGGTATAGCTGCTACCCTTTTTCACCAGCTTTATTTTTTCAGGATTGGCTTGTACAATTTTATGTTCTTCTATTTCATATTTTCGGGAAATTCCCCAAAGGGTATCACCCTTTTTTACTTTATGTAAAATATAGTCAGGCATAGGAATAAGTTAGATTTTGTGGTTTTAGTATTTTTCATAGTTAAATGTTAGATTTTTTATTTTTAATTCATAAATAAAAATTCTAGTTTGCTAATCTTTTTTTATTGAGCTTCATATATATCTTCAGTTAGTTGTTGTATATTCTCTATATCTCCCACCGGATTAAGGGCTTCATGTATCAAAGGATCTGCGTGTTGAAAATTCTTTTTAGAAAGTTCTGCCTGTTGTCCGTGAAAGACAATTTGAATGCAGGCGGAACCACCTACAGGGCAGCTGGCCGTACTGTCTTCGAGCAAAATTTTTCCGCCATTATCTTCCAATTTTACCTCTTCATAAAAATCTTGCCATTCGGTTATGAATACCGTACAGGAATTTCCGTTCTTTCTAGCACAACTCCCAAAAGTATTTTTTTCTAATGTGGCTCCCAGTTCGCAATTGGTCGCTATTAGTTTATATTTTCCTTCAGAATCATTAATATAGCGTTTACTTTGGGTATTTACTCTCAGTATATCTGTATTGCTTCCATAGATACACCGGCAAATAGCCCCCTGGCATACAAGGTGTTTTTCTTTCATCGTTTAGTTTTTAATTTTCATTTTTTTTCATCTATCCAAAAATTTACAGAGTTTTTCGCTGCATACGAGGATAAATCTTTTTTCATAACAACTGATTGTATTTCAGATTCCTCCAGCGATAACTGCTGTTCAGCCCTTCCGTTTTTATATAAGGTGAAAAATGCTTTTTCTATATTTTTATCCGAGTTTCGTAGAAGATACCGCATAGAGAGCTTTTCAGTTCTGTCTTCATGAACTCCTTCACGATAAAGGGAAAAACAATCCTGATTATCTGTCAAGGCATCTACACGCTCAGAAAAGTAATACTCTACTCCTTTATATTTACAAGAATATTCCCTGTAAAAATCTTGATCGAGTTCCCGCTGATATATCCCTCCAAAAAATAAAAAGAAAAACGCCGTGTTTTGAATACGGGTCTTTAATAACATTTCAGAATTATAAAAATCATTATTCTGCTGTAAATAATTTTGAGAATAGGAATCTTTATAATAGGTAAATAAATCATTTTTAACGGAATTCCAACGACTCAGGATCTCTGCATAATTTACTATTCTATGAATTCCCCCATGTGGGGTAAGGGAAAGCGTTAGGGGATATAAGGGATTTCCGGCACGGCATGCCAGTTGATCTACAAGGAAATCAGGAGCTTTTCCGTTGAGTAATAAATTTTTAAGATAAAGGGTTGCCTGCTCATTTTTATAGTTTAAGGAAATTTCATAGGTCACCACCTGCCCTTGTGTTTTCATAGTAGTTTTATACACAGAATCCTGAGAATAGATATTTGAAAAAAGTGAGTTATTGGCTCCGAAATTTACTTTCCCCATTATTTTTTTACTAAACACTAATTAATAAACATAAAAGACAAATGTAATAAAAAAGATGATTCATTAATTATTTTTTTATTTTTTTTAAATAATTTATCTAAAAACACAGATATATATTTATTGTTTTATTGTTATTTAGAATAAACCCATTATAAACAAAGTGTTTACATTTCGTGTAATGTTATTCATATTTTAGAAATTACGAATAGAAAATCCCGGAGTTTCTTCATAAGCTTGTAAAATTTATGCAAAAAGAACATAAGTAATTGTAAGATTTTACTTGCTCACCGTTATTATTGGATAATTTTTGATGATAAAAATATAAATCCCAGCAAAAAGTAAGGTTTTTACAAGTATGTTTTATAAGAGATTGTATAAAAAATTTTACCTTTGTTTCTCTAAAATTTAAAAAATGAATTCTTTTATTGAAGAACTTACATGGAGGGGGTTAATTCATAATGTGATTCCCGGAACAGAAGAACAATTGAATAAAGAAATGACTTTGGGGTATATCGGTTTTGACCCTACTGCAGATTCTCTTCATATAGGAAGCTTAGTTCCTATTTTACTTTTGGTACACCTTCAGAGGCATGGCCATAAGCCTGTTGCTCTTATCGGGGGATCTACCGGTATGATCGGAGACCCTTCGGGAAAAAGTAATGAAAGGAACTTATTAAATGACGAAACTTTACAAAAATATTTAATAGGGATTAAATCTCAATTAGCCCGTTTTTTAGATTTTGATGGAAATCAGCCCAATTCAGCCGTTTTAGTTAATAATTATGACTGGATGAAAAATATAAGTTTCTTAGAGTTTGCCAGAGATATTGGTAAGCATATAACAGTAAATTATATGATGGCCAAAGATTCGGTAAAGAAAAGACTAAATGGGGAATTTCAGGATGGCATGTCTTTTACAGAGTTTACCTACCAACTACTTCAGGGTTTTGACTTTTATTATTTATTTAAAGAAAAAGGAGTAAAACTCCAAATGGGCGGTTCTGATCAATGGGGAAATTTAACTACGGGAACAGAGCTTATCAGGAGAAAATTATCTGAAGAGGCTTTTGCTCTTACTTGCCCTTTAACCACTAAAGCAGACGGATCAAAATTCGGAAAAAGCGAAGGGGGGGAAAATATTTGGTTAGATATAAATAAAACTTCTTCTTTTAAATTTTATCAGTTTTGGTTGAATGTAGCCGATATTGAAGCTGAAAAATACATCAAGATCTATACTTTTTTAAGTAAGGAAACCATAGAAGGCTTAATAAATGAGCACCGTGCCAACCCGGGATCTCGTTTACTACAAAAAAAATTAGCGGAAGAGGTTACCCGCTGGGTACATGGAAATGAAGAAACCGAAAAGGCTATAAAAGCTTCGGCTATTTTATTTGGAAAATCTACGAAAGAAGATTTCCTTTCTTTAGATGAATCTACTTTTTTATCATTGTTTGACGGTGTGCCTCAAAAGGAAGTATCTTTAGAAGAAATTAAAAATGGAGTTCCTATTTTAGAAGCTCTTTCTGATTTTAGTGGTTTCTTACCTTCTAAAGGAGAAGCAAGAAGAGCTTTAAAAGAAAATTCCATATCTGTAAATCAGGATAAAATTAAAGAAGATTTTGTTATAAATAGTAGTAATCTTTTACAAGGCAAGTATATTTTATTGCAAAGAGGTAAAAAATCATATTTTATTTTGAAAGGTATATAAACATGATTTTTATTTTTTTATCCTTAAAAATTTATATTCTGATAAAAAAATAAATATATTTGCAACGTCTTATAGAACAAACAGATGAAGGGACTTATTAAGTTTTACCATCCTGATGAAACTTTAGAATATCACATCAGGAAATGTTTTTGTAAAGTAGTTTTTTTAAATAATAAAAATACTTTAGTCGTAGAAATAGAATCTTCTGACGATTTAGAGCATGTAGAAGAAGACTCTTATCAAAATGAATATCCACAGGTATCTTTTACTGTTGAAGATTTTGAAATTCCGGTTGATTCTATTCTTAAGTTATCCGGAAAATCTTTTAAAATTCCTGCATTTGAAGAAAAGGAAAACGAAATTGGCGATATGGAAGATATTTTCTATACCAATTTAAATCTTAATGATGAGGAAGATTTAGATACAGATGATAATGAACTTAAATTCGGAAAAGACGAAGAGGGGAATTTAAAAATGATCTGGACTGGCTATTGTGAAGATTTTATTACAAATAAAGATCCTTTAAAATTTAAAATATCTTGTGTTTTTACAAATGATATTTTAAATATAGAGGATTGAATCATATATAATATGATTTAATTTTTATATTAATTTAAATATTTAATACATTGAAAAAATTATTTTTCTTAAGTCTATTTTTATGTACGTTCTCTTTGTCCAAAGCTCAGGTTTTTAGTGGGCCGGGAGATCAAAAAATACAAATCGGGCTTAATGCTTTTGGTTATGGTACGGGAATTACAGGTTCTTATGAATATGGTGTCATAGATTGGATGTCTATAGGTGCCGGGTGTGAATTTTTTTGGAGTGATGATGATGATAATTTTTTTATTTATGGGAAAGCTAATTTCCATTTAGGAGATGTTATAGGGCTGCCTTACAATATGGATCTATATCCGGGAGTGAATATTGGTGCCAGAAATGATGGTTTTGGTATTGGTGCACATTTAGGGTATAGATATTTTTTCAATCAAAATTTTGGAGTTTTTGCTGAAATAGGTAGCCATGGAGCTATAGGTGTAACTATTAATCTTTAAGTTCTTTTTTATTCTACTACCGGTTAGAAACAAAAATTGTTTTGTTCTAAAGTATATTATTCAAAATACCTAAAATGGGGATGTGTGGCTAATTCTAACATATATTTATCGCCTTTAGTATCTCCAAAAGCATATATTTCATTAAATTGTGATAACTGGATTTCTTTTACAATCCGTTCAACTTTTTCTTTATAATTACAGTTTGGTGTTTTAAATTTTCCATGAAATATATTACCGTCAAAATCTGCTTTTGTTGAAATTAGTCTAAGTCCTAAATAATTTGCAAAAGGTTTAACCCATAAATCTAAAGAGGCAGTAACGATATATTTATTTTCTTCTTTAGATAAGTTTGTTATATATTTTAAAGCTTCGGGTCTAATAATAATGTTTTTCCTATTTTCAAAGTAATTATCTGCTAAAATTTCAATTTCTTCTCTATTCTTATTTTTTAAAAATGAGTTTATAAATTTTCTCTTTACTTCCTCTGCTTTTATCAATTTAAACTTTGTTGCTATAAATAAGGGGATATATTTTATAAAAACAGAATTATACGTAGTAGGAAAAGTAAAGTTCAGAAAATCAAACAAAGTGTCTTTATTGGTTATGGTTCCATCAAAATCAAATAAGTATAATTTTCTATTCATTCTTTTTCATTTTTAAATCCCAATAGGACGAAGATTCGTTAAAAGATTCATTTAACAATTTAAACATTAATTCACTTTTATTGAGTCTTTTCTTTATGGCATACACATGAGGGTAATAATCAAGAAATCTAACCATAAACACATCATATTCATCCCAATGGTCATATATAAATTTGGAAGTAACCAACATTGCCTGATATTCTTTTCCCTTACCATTTATATAAATATATCGATTAATTAAATTTCTATCAGATATTTTATACACATTTTGAGTTCCCTTAAATGTATTATGTATAAATATCATAATTACTTCAGGGTCTAGTTTAGCAATATATGATTCCGTGATTTCATTTTTGGCAGTATACTTTGTATTTAATCCCACCAAATCAATTATTTTTACTTTTTTATCTACCCAATAGGGAATCCTTCCTGCTTCACTAACAGCTAAAGTATTCCCGTCTACCAGTATATTTTTTGCTAATTTTGAAGGAAATACATTGATATAGGATCTTTTACTATGACCATATGTCCATAAAATATGGGCAATACTATTACAAAGAGAAATAAGAATTAGCACATAAAATAAGCCAACACATACTAACCTATATTTCCCTTTATTTTTAGACAAATTTATTATCATCACAATAATAAGATAATAACCCATATATATAACCGGAGCCTGAAATCTACTAGCTATATTTTGAGATTGATGAGCTAAAGATATAGTTAGAAAAAATATAATAGATGGTAATTCTAATAAAAATATATTCTTTTTTTCTTGTTTGTTTTGCAAAATATAACATATAACAAATAATATAATCCCCACTATTACAGCTCCCGATGTAAAATCATATATGTTAATTTTAAAACTTTTCCAAATACTGGTTGCCTGTTTAACGTATAAAGGAAGAGGCAATAATTCTCCAAAATAATTATATCTCCATAAAAAGTAAGATATTCCTACTATTGCAGCAATAAATACGTTAACAAAATATAATTTTCTATTCTTTTTTTCAGATAAAAAAAATCCCAAAATGGTAAAACAAATTCCTAATATAACTCCATCTGGACGAAATAAAGCTATTATTATAGATAATATAGGAATCCAAATTATTTTTACTCTTTTATATAATAAATGTAAAGTGAGAAGTATTATTGAGCTATATAAAAAAACACTAAAACCACCAAATGCTGCGAATACAGGAACAATTAAGAGCCATAAAAAAGAAAACGGAAACAAAATATTTCTTATTATTTTATCTTTAGATTTCAATATAACCGAAGTTAAAATATAAGTTATTATGAATACCCCTAGAGAATTAAGTATAATAGAGGCTATTCCAGTATCTATATAACATTTATTTAATATAGATAAAAGTAAAAACCATAAAAAATCTGTAGCTCCTTCTAAATGTCCCCCTCCAGGATAAAAAGTAATACCATATCCTTTTACAAACATTTCTACATATCTGAACATGATGTAGGCATCTTCTTCAAAATTCATTTTTGATATGTAGTAAATATTAATTACCACATAAAATATGGCAATTAAGAATGAATATATTCCTTTTTTTAAATTTAACTTCATAGTTAATAAATATTAAAATATTTCACTATTTTAAAAGATTTTTTAATTCAAAATAAGATGTATAATTGTTAAAAGATTCATTTAATAAATTATATAATATATCACTTTTTTTCTTACTTTTTTTAATTGCATATACATGAGGATAACTATGCCAAAACTTTACAAAAAATACATCATATTCCTTCCAGTGGCCTAATAAAAAATTTTCTACTGCTATCATGGCCTGATCGTGTTTTTCTATTCCACTAATATTTATTGAGTTTTTAAAAATGTAAGGATCTTCTATCCAATATACATTTTTATTTCCTTCATATGTAGTATTGATAAAGGCCATAATAATATCTGGGTTTACTTTTTCAATATATTGTTTTGTAGTTTTATTTTTAGCTGTGTATTTAGTATTTAACCCTACCAAATCTATTATTTGAACTTTTTTATTTATCCAGTATGGTAATCTGCCAGCTTCTGTAAGAGCAATAACATCTCCATCATGCAATATTTTTTCTGAAAACCGAATCGGAAATGTATTATTCATATAAGTAAACCTATTATATATATAATTCCACCCTAAATTTCTAATAGTCGATATTGTAGTTAATAAAATTACTAAATAAAATAACCCAATTAATAATTTTTTATGCTTTATCTTAAATCTTAGGAGATTAATCAACATGTTTAAAATAAGATAATATCCTATATACATAACAGGTGCTTGAAATCTGAATGATACATTTTGAGATAGATAGACAAAAATCAGTATAGAAAAGAATATAATTATCGGAATAGATAATAGAAATATTTTTCTTTTGTCTTGAGGTTTTTGTAGTATAAAGTAAATCAAGAATAAAGTAACTCCCGCTATGCTTCCCCAAGAGAAAAAAACTTTTATGTTCAATTTAACAGTTAACCATACATCATTAGACTGTTTAACGTATAATGGCAGTGGAAGTAATTCTCTAAAATAAGTATATCTCCATGTGAAGTATATTATCCCAATGATAAGGGCTATCATCATATTGATAATATATTGTCTCCTTTTTTCTTTTACACATATATATAATCCTATAAATGTAAAACATACTCCAAAGATTACTCCATCAGGGCGAAATAAAGATATTATAATGGAAAGTATAGGGATCCAATTTATTTTTTCTTCTTTATTTAATAAATGTACAGTAAGAAGAATAATAGAACTATATAAAAATACACTAAAGCCTCCTAAAGCTGCAAAAATAGGAATAAATAAAATCCATAAAAATGAAAATGGAAATAAAATTTTTACGGTTCTTGTATCCTGAACATTTAATACAACTGCACTCATAATATAGGTTATAAGGAAAACTCCAGATGCATTAAGTATTAAAGATGCTATTCCAACATCTATATGGACTTTATTTAAAATTGATAAGAGAATAAACCACAAAAAATCTGTCGCTCCTTCTAAATGTTCTCCTCCTGGATAAAAAGTAATACCGTATCCTTTTACGAACATTTCTACATATCTGAACATGATGTAGGCGTCTTCTTCAAAATTAAATACTTTGATATAATAATAATTAATTATTAAATATAATAAGGCAAGAATAAAAGAGCATATTAGTTTTGTTTTCATTGGATTATTTTTTACATCCTCATTTTTTTAAAAATAAATTCAGGAATGACCCTTATAACAGTCATTATGTACCACCATATACCACTTACATATATTTTATTTCTTTTTTTGTTATAAGCCTTGTAAATGATTTGAGCTGCTTTTTGTGGTGAAGTGGTTAAAATTTTGGGAAGAGGAAGACCTACTGTCATTTTTGTACTCATAAATCCAGGCAAAACAGTCATAACATGAACTCCTCTATGATATAGATAATTCCTTAGTCCATCTAAATAAACCATGAAACCAGCTTTTGCACTTCCGTAAATAAAATTACTTTGCCTTCCTCTTAATCCTGCTACAGATGACAATCCTATGATTGTACCTTTTCCGACTTTTTCAAATCTTTGTGCCCAATAATTGATTATCGGAACTAATCCATGATAATTAATCTGAATAATTTTTTCAGTATTATTAACAT
This sequence comes from Apibacter adventoris, assembly GCF_002964965.1. Lineage (NCBI taxonomy): Bacteria > Pseudomonadati > Bacteroidota > Flavobacteriia > Flavobacteriales > Weeksellaceae > Apibacter > Apibacter adventoris. Next base: position 85,599 of record NZ_PSZN01000006.1, on the reverse strand, counting down.
CATATAAACCTTCTTCTGTATTTTTACCTAAAAATCCTGCTGCACAAAATAATAAGTCTGTTTCAATAGAGTCAAAAACAGAGTAATCTATAGTTTGAGTTATGTCCATAGGAATAACTTCGGTGTCTTGTTTATATTTAACCTGTAAATGGTGTGCTAATCTCTGAGTTTCATCAAAACTAGAAGTCACTAAATAAATTTTAGGATATTTCTTTTCATTTTCTGACAAAACCTTATCTATAAAAGCTTGTGAAATATCTGATGTTGCTCCTAATATTATCATTATAACAAATTTTATTTTTAGAAATCTGAATTACTTATTTTATTTGAGAATTATATAAAATCTGATTTTTATCTTTTATATCTTTATCATTAGAAATTAATTTAATTGAAGGCTCTAATCCTGTAACAATATATAAATTATAATTTCCTGAAATTATATTTACATTTGTATAATCTATTTTTTTGTCTATAAAAGGAATTTTTATAGTCATTTTTCCATCTTCACCATTTGAATCCCTATAAAAATATTTTACTTCTTTCCTTTTCTTTAAAGCATATTCAACCTTCTCTCTATTTTTCAAATAATTGGATGGTGTTTTTATAATTGCAATAATACTATACAATAAAGAAATAACTCCCAATATAAATAACCATTTAGTTTTTGCTGGAAAACATTTGTAATATAATATAAGAACGGAAAAAAATAACACAAAAGAAGATTCACATATCATTCTTGTACTTATTATCTCGATTCTTTGCGTGTATTCAGAAAAAATCATACATCCTAAATATACTATTCCAATGGTTAGTAATAATTGATGAAAATTACTAACTTCTCTTTTAAAAAATTTTTTATATCCTATGAAGAACATAAATAATAGAGAGATATCTATTAAAATTAAAACTATACCTATTAATAACATTATAGAGCTACTATATTCTGTAACTTTTACTGATAATATGGGATTTAATACGTTAATAACCCCTAAAAAATTTTCATGTGAAAATGTATATATGTTATTATAATTAGGCAATCCTCTGGAACTTTCTCCAATAAAATCGTTAAAATGTGTATAGTTAAATCCTACATATCCCAATATTCCTATTGCTGAAAATATTAAAAAATAAAAATAACTTTTATAATAAAAAGTTTTAAATAATTTATTTTTAATGGTATAATATAAAAAGTATAATCCAATAGCCAAATATATATATATCCCAGAATATCTTACCAGAAACATACATATCATTATCACAGAGGCTGGAAAAACAAATCTAATTCCCTTTAATTCTCCAGAAAAATATTGGTAAAAATAATATACTAGTAAATATTCCAATACTAAAAATGGAGGTTCAGAGTAAGAAAAGAGAAAGAGCGAAAAAATTTTGAACGTTAAAAGTATAATTGTTTCTTTAAAAAAAAATTTTTTATAATAAGAAAAAATACCAATAAAACAAATTCCTAAAACATTAATAATTTTAGTACTATAAAAATAATCTGGGATTATATAGTAAAATATTTTGACAAGAAAAGGATAACCTAATGGAAATAAATCTGTTACTATTTTAGGAAATCCAATGGTTATTCTAAAATAATCTACTGAATCTGATGTTATTCCTCCAGAAGGGAGAAAAAAGGGAAGCACAGCAGTTTTTAATATTACAAAAATGAATAAAACCCAATATTTTAAATAATTTATTTTCATTAAGATTTACTTCTTTTTAAATGTAGTTCTCTATTCTCTCATGTTGTACCGAATTAAATACTCCTGTTTCTGGTACTTTTACATAATCCAATAAGGATTTTTTAGACATTGAATCTTTAGCTAGATAGATCCTTCCTTTATAATTTTCGACAATTTTATCCAATTCCTTCACAAGTGCAGGTAATTTATTATTAATCTTAAAATCTAGTGCTAAACTATATCCGTCAATAGGAAATGAATTATGGGCTTCTATACTACTTTGTTTATATAATTTTAATACAGCTAAAAAAGAACCTTGCCCACTTTTAGCAATAGTTTTCAAAATTTCTGTCATTCCTTCTTTACCAACATTTTCAGGTATAATAAATTGATATTGTATAAAACCTTTTTTGCCATAAATTCTATTCCAATTATTAATAGCATCTAAAGGATAAAAAAATGTATCATAATCTACCACATTATTTATTATTTTTTTTCTCTGTTTAAAATAATATAAAAAATTAAATGCTTTTACCGTGAAGGTATTAAGTACAAAAGAGGGAAAATCAAATGGAACATTTAATTTAAGTTTCTTTTTAGGCTTAAGCGGTGCTCCTTTCCATTTAGTTGGTAGATCTGTTAGCCTCGCATGTTCTCCTACCATTAGTATAGATCTACCCAGCTTACTCCCTTTTTGCAAACAATCTATCCATGCCACACTGTACGTATAATTTTTAAATTGATTAAAATAATCAAAAATCTCTTCTAAATTGTCTGCTTTTAAAACCTTTTGCTTTATATATGCTGTTTGTACTTTTTTTAAGGTAAATCTTGCAGAAAGAATAATGCCTGTAAGCCCCATACCTCCAATTGTATTCCAAAATAATTCAGAGTTTTCTGTTTTTGAGCATTTTTTTATTTCACCATTTTCAGTTATTATATTAAAATCTAATACATAATCTCCAAAACAACCTTCTGAATGATTATTCTTTCCATGTACGTCAGCTCCAATAGCACCTCCAACTGTTATTAACTTAGTTCCTGGTGTAACTGGAAGGAAATAACCTTCTGGCACTATAACATCTAAAATATCTGATAATATAACCCCTGATTCACACTCAAAAATACCTTTTTCTCTATCAAATGATAAAAATTTATTTAATCGTAAAGTCGAAAAAATATTATTTTTATTCAAAGAATTATCCCCATAAGAGCGACCATTTCCTCTTGCAATTATAGTTGAACTTTCTTTAATAGACTTCTTTATTTTAGAAATATTGGAAGTCTCAATTAAATTTGTTTCAATCACTGGATATTTACCCCAGTTTGTTACTTTTTGTTTATTAAACATTATTAAAAATTATTATGCTAAATATTTAAGAATAAAAATCACTAACACCCATAATATTATATCAATTTGGATAAATATATCTTTATATACAATTTTTGTCGGAGATTCAGTTTTATTATAAACAAAACTAAGTTGTAAATAACGCAATATCCCAACGATTACAAAAAAACTTGTATATACTATGCCTTCATGTAAATTTTTTTTCACCAAAGGATCTAATGTATACATAATATAACATACAATAGAACAAGTAGAAACTACTGTCATAGAAATATCTGTAAATTGTAAATTATATCCATCTAAAGATTTTCTAGTTTCTCCTGTTAATTGAGCATTTAACAGTTCTCCTCTTCTCTTTCCAATTCCCATAATTAATGCAAGGAAGAACGTTAATAAAATAGCCCATATAGAAATAAATAAACCTGTTGAATATCCACCAGCAAAAACTCTTAGTAAAAAACCCACTGCGATTATTGTTATATCTATAATCGCTACATGCTTCAGCTTAAAACTATAAGCTAAATTCATTAAAAAATAAATTGTAATAATAATCACAGTTGAAGTAGATTTCAATAAATAACAAAAAAAGTATGATAAGAAAAACAAAATAAAAAAAACAATCACAGCTTCTTTTTTAGAAATTGTGCCATTAGCTAATGGCCTATTTTTTTTTTCTGGATGTTTTCTATCTTTTTCAATATCTACATAATCATTAATTATATAGATAGAACTTGCTATAAAAGAAAACGAAAAGAACGCTATTATAGATTTAATTAACAAATCTCTATTTAATAATTCTCCAGCGAAAAAAATAGGAAGAAATACAAATCCATTTTTTATCCACTGATGTACTCTTATTAATTGTAAATACTGCACTTAGACTTTTTTTAAGATCATAAAGGTACAAATTTATGTATTTTTTACATTTCTAACCCTTACATATGATAAATAAATGACATAAAATCAATTAACATACGTATATGATTAAAAATAAAAACATAAATAAAATAATTATATCATTTTTTTTGCAAAAAAAGTAAAAAATTAACTACAAATATTTTAAAATATACATTATTTTTTATTAATTCCTAAATCTTACATTTAAATAAACTAATTATTTCATTATTTAGAATAAATATAAATTTTCAATTCAAAATGATAATTATCATATTTTCAAAATTTATATTGTATATTAGGTGTCGAAGAAATTATATGTTTTTATTTACTAAATACTCAACAATAATTTTGTAAATAAATTTCTATATATATAATTAATGATTATAGACTTAATTAAAAATAAACACATTATGATTTTTGATTTAGATATGATTAAAGGGGTTTATTCTCGCTATAAATCGAGAGTAGAAAAAGCTCGTAACATAGTTGGAAAACCTCTAACATATGCAGAAAAAGTTTTATATGCACATCTATTTGCAGGAGATGCAACAGAAAACTTTAAAAGAGGAGAATCCTATGTTGATTTTGCTCCAGACCGTGTAGCTATGCAGGATGCAACTGCACAAATGGCTTTATTGCAATTTATGCAAGCCGGAAAGAAAAAAGTTGCAGTTCCTTCTACCGTTCATGCAGATCATTTAATACAGGCAAGAGTAGGCGCAGATAAAGATTTACAAGAAGCGTTAAATAAAAATAATGAAGTATACAACTTTCTGGCATCTGTTACAAACAAATTTGGAATAGGATTTTGGAAACCAGGAGCAGGAATTATTCATCAAGTAATTTTAGAAAATTATGCTTTCCCTGGTGGTATGATGATAGGTACAGACTCTCATACAGTAAATGCTGGAGGACTAGGAATGGTTGCTATAGGAGTTGGTGGAGCTGATGCAGTAGATGTTATGGCGGGAATGGCATGGGAACTAAAATTTCCCAAACTAATTGGTGTAAAATTAAGCGGAAAATTAAGTGGTTGGACATCTCCGAAAGATATTATATTAGAATTGGCCGGATTATTAACTGTTAAAGGAGGTACAGGATGCATTATTGAATATTTTGGTGAAGGAGCAGAATCCCTTTCTTGCACAGGAAAAGGAACCATATGTAATATGGGAGCTGAAGTCGGAGCTACAACGTCTATTTTTGCCTATGATGAAAGTATAAACAGATATTTAAGGGGAACAAATAGAACTGAAATAGCTGAGTTGGCAGATGAAATAAAAAATGAACTTCGGGCAGATAAAGAAATCTATGAAGATCCTGCAAAATATTTTGACCAAATAATCGAATTAGATCTAAATAAATTAGAACCTCATCTTAATGGTCCTTTTTCTCCCGATATTGCTACTCCTATTTCTAAAATTAAAGAAGTTGCAGAAAAAAATGGCTGGCCATTAAAAGTTGAAGTTGGTCTTATAGGCTCTTGTACAAACTCATCCTATGAAGATATTTCCAGGGCAGCATCTATAGCTAAACAAGCTGCTGACAAAGGAATACTCCCAAAAGCAGAATATACAATTACTCCTGGTTCCGAATTAGTGCGATATACTGTAGAAAGAGATGGATATTTAGACGTTTTCAATAAAATTGGAGGTAAAGTTTTTGCAAATGCTTGTGGTCCATGTATAGGTCAATGGGCAAGAGAAGGATCAGAAAAACAAGAAAAGAATACTATTGTACACTCATTTAACCGGAACTTTGCTAAAAGAGCAGATGGAAACCCAAATACTTACGCCTTCGTAAGTTCTCCGGAACTGGTAACAGCTTTAGCTATAGCAGGGGATTTAACCTTCGACCCTAGAAAAGATAAATTAAAAAATGAAAAAGGCGAAGAGGTTATGTTAGATGAACCTCAGGGATTTGAACTTCCTCCTAAAGGTTTTGATGTTGAAGATCCTGGATATGTGGCACCCGCTAAAGATGGTTCTAATATTAATGTAGTTGTTTCCCCAACTTCTGAACGTTTACAGTTACTAGAAAGCTTTCCTGCTTGGGACGGAAAAAATATAACTGGTGCTCGTTTATTAATAAAAGCCTATGGTAAATGCACTACAGATCATATTTCTATGGCAGGACCTTGGCTTCGTTTTAGAGGACATTTAGATAATATTTCAAATAATACATTAATAGGCGCTTTGAATGCCTTTAATATGGAAACCAACAAAGTAAAAAATGAAATAAATGGGGAATATATGCCTGTTCCTGACTCTGCACGAAAATATAAAGCAGCCGGAATTCCAACAATTATAGTTGGTGATAACAATTACGGTGAAGGCTCTTCTCGTGAACATGCAGCCATGCAACCGCGTCATTTAGGAGTAAGAGCTGTTTTGGTAAAATCTTTTGCAAGAATTCATGAAACCAATCTTAAAAAACAGGGAATGTTAGCCATTACTTTTTCAAATCCTGATGATTATGATAAAATTTTAGAAGAAGATACTTTTAATTTTTTGGATTTAGACCAATTTGCTCCAAGTAAAACTTTAACTATTGAATTGATTCATGCAAATGGTAACAAAGAAAACATATTTGTTAACCATACCTATAATCAAGCACAAATAGATTGGTTTAAAGCGGGTTCTGCATTAAATTTAATTAAACAAAAAGAAACTTTTCAAAAGAACTAAATTTAATCTTATATAAAAAAGCCTGCACCTAATAGACTATAAATTTCATGAATGCATATGATTTTAATTTACGCCATGAAAAAAATCTTGCGTACATATAAATTAATGAAGACAGAAAAATAATTCCTTTTGAAAACTTGAACATATTATACCGAGATAAAAAAAGAAAAATACCTTCAAAAAATTGGAAAAAAAGCCAAATTAATCTTTTAACTCTTTTTTTAATAAAGAACAAAATGAAAAAAATATAAGTTATTGCTTTTGATGCTGATGATATATTATGGAAGAATGAATCTTACTTTCAGAAAACCAAAAGTAAATTTTGCTATTTACTTAAAAAATACATTCCATCTCAATAAGTAACAGAAAAATTATTAAAAAACAAAACTTTAAGATGTATAATATTATGGTTAAGGCATTTTAAAGATTAATTTTTTAAATGATGGGAACTGCTCTTCGAATTACTGATAAAACTCCTATGTCCTTACTAATTCTTGCATTATGTTTGTTCTCTTTAAAAATATAAAATTTAAAGTTTATCCTTTAAATATAAACCGGTATAAGATTTTTTACATTTAACTAAATCTTCAGGAGTTCCTGAAAATACTACTTGCCCTCCATTTATACCTGCTTCAGGCCCTATATCTACAACATAATCAGCACATTTAATAATATCTGGGTGGTGTTCAATAACCATCACACTATGCCCTTTTTCTATAAGTGCATTAAAGGATTTCAATAATTTATTAATATCGTCAAAATGTAAACCTGTACTTGGTTCATCAAATATAAACAGAGTTTTTTCTGAAGCATTTCCTTTTACAAGAAAGGAAGCCAGTTTAATACGTTGTGCTTCTCCTCCAGAAAGTGTTCCTGATGATTGACCTAACTGAAGATATCCTAGGCCTACATCCTCTAAAGGCTGTAATTTTATTACAATTTTATCTTGTTTGTTATTCTTAAAAAAAACAATGGATTCTTCTATAGTCATTTCTAATATATCCGAAATATTTTTGCCTTCATATTGTACTTCTAAAATTTCCTGTTTAAAACGTTTTCCATGACAAGTTTCACATTCCAGTTCAATATCAGCCATAAACTGCATTTCTACGGTAATATGCCCTTCGCCCTGGCAAGTTTCACAGCGTCCGCCTTCAACATTAAAAGAAAAATGTTTGGGTTTATAACCATTTAGTATACTTAATTTTTGCTTTGCAAATAAATCACGGATATCATCAAATGCTTTTACATATGTAGCAGGATTTGATCGTGAAGATTTTCCTATAGGGTTTTGATCTACTAACTCTAAATGTTCAATTTCTTTAATATTTCCTTTAAGTTCTGAGAAACTTCCTGGTTTATCTCCGCTTAAACCTAATTTACGTTGAAGTGCAGGAGTTAGTATATCTTTCATTAAAGTACTCTTTCCGGAACCGCTGACTCCAGTAATAACTGTAAGGCAATGTAGGGGCAATTTTACATCTATTCCTTTTAAGTTATTTTGACGAGCACCTGTAATTTCAATAAATTCTTTGGTTTTTCTTCTTTTAACTGGGACTTCTATCTTTTTATCTCCATTTAAATAGTCCGAAGTAAGCGTATGGGTTTTTAACATATCTTTAAAATTACCTTCAAAAACTACTTCTCCTCCTAAATTTCCTGCATTTGGTCCTATATCTACTAAATAATCTGCTGCTTTCATAATATCTTCGTCATGCTCTACTACTACTACAGTATTACCTAAATTTCGTAATCGTTTAAGAACAGATATCAATCGTTCTGTATCCCTTCCGTGTAATCCGATGCTTGGTTCATCTAAAATATAAATAGATCCTACTAAACTACTCCCTAGAGAAGTAGCAAGATTAATTCGCTGAGATTCTCCTCCAGAAAGTGTATTAGATGCCCTATTTAATGTTAAATATCCTAAACCAACATCTAATAAAAAAGACAGCCGATTATTTATCTCAAATAATAGCCTTTGAGAGACTTTTTTTTGATATGAATCTAATGATAAATCTTGAATTATTTTATATAATTGATCTAATGGAATATCTACCCAATCCGTTAAAGAATATCCATTAATTTTTACATATTCTGTTTCTGGTCTTAAACGTTTCCCTTTACATTCCGGACATATTGTTCTTCCTCTATAGCGGGAAAGCATAACTCTATATTGTATCTTATAGGTATTCTCTTCCAACATTTTGAAAAAATTATTAAGACATGGAAAATTTTTATCTCCATTTCCTTTCCATAAAATTTCCTTTTGTGATTCAGTTAATTCAAAATATGGTTTATGAATCGGAAATTTATATTTTGCTGATTGCTTAATAAATTCATCTTTCCATTCACTCATTTTTTCACCTCTCCAACATAAAATTGTATCTTCATATAAAGATAAATTTTTATTAGTTATCACTAAATCTTCATCAATACCTAATACTTTTCCATATCCTTCACACATAGGACAAGCTCCATAAGGATTATTAAAACTAAAAAAATGTATTGTAGGCTCTAAAAAGGTAATGCCATCTCTTTCAAATGCATTAGAAAATGTACGAGTGGTTTCTGTTTCTGTATTTTTTATGAAACAAATTCCTTTTCCTTCATAAAAAGCTGTCTGCACACTATCTGCAAAACGTTGTAAAAATTCATCTTCATATTCCACAGAAAATCTTTCAATTACTAAATTAATTTCAATTCCCTTTTCAGGTATAAAACCAAAACTTTCTAAATCATCAATTGTGATTAATCTACCGCCTACTTCTAATCTAACATATCCCTGACTTTTTAATAATTTTAATAATTCAGGAAATTTTTTATCTTCCCATTCTAAAGGTGAGGATAAAATATATTTTCCTCCTTCCGGTAATTGGGTAATATAATTGATAACATCTGTAACTTCATCTTTTTTAACTTCTTCTCCTGAAACCGGAGAATAGGTTTTTCCGACTCTTGAAAATAGCAATCGGAGATAATCATAAATTTCTGTGGAAGTTCCTACTGTAGAACGTGAATTTCCTGAAATAACTTTTTGTTGTATAGCAATAGCAGGCGCCAAACCTTTTATATCATCTACCTGAGGTTTTTCTAGCTTACCTAAAAACTGACGTGCATAAGAACTTAAACTTTCCACATACCGTCGTTGTCCCTCTGCATATAAAGTATCAAAAGCCAAGGTTGATTTTCCGCTTCCTGAAACTCCTGTAATAACTGTCAATTTATTTTGCGGTATGGATACATTAATGTTTTTTAAATTGTGAAGGTGTGCATTTTTAATATATACAATATCCGTAGTTTTTATATTTTTTGTTTTCAAATCTTCTTTTTAATGTATGGTAAATTTCTGTTATATACAAAAAACAAAGGTAGAAAAATTAATACTTTTTTATATTTTTTTTTAACATTTCCAGATAAAATTTAATGATTATAAATCATAAATTTCAACCTATTATCTTCAATTTTTTCAAATAACAAAAGACCGGCAAAAAACCGGTCTTATTATATGAAAAAGTCAATTTGTTTTTTTACTTGGTCAAATCTATAATCTCTGCTACTGGAGCTGTTTTCATTGCTAATTTTGCAGCATTTTTCACTGAAGATTCATTATCATATTTTTCTCCTACACAAACAGATTGTCCATTACCAGCTTTTAGATTGAAATACCATTTTTTATTAGAAGATTGTTTAAATTCAAATCGATCTTCATTTTTAGTATTTCTTTTTACAGAACCTATACCTTTTTGACAGTTTGTCTTTTGGGTATATCCATCACTTACCAAGATTGTTTCACCATTTTTAGACTTAAGTCTAAAACAAAAAGCACCGGAATTGTTTTTGAAAATTTCAAACATAATTCTTTATTTTTTAGTGTTAATATGACATAATCATAGTAAAAATCATGCCAAAATTTTATAAAAAACAAATTTTAATATATCTAAATAATTAGTTTACTATTCTGTATATGCATTTTATTATTAAAAAAATCACTTTGATAATTTCTTTTTCATTTTATTTTCAAGGCATTATAAGTTTTGATTTTATCTTATTCTAAATAGAATTTAACTTTAAATATTTTTAATCATCTTTCTTTGCTATTTACTTTTATTTACATCATTACAATTTGTTTATAAACATATTTTTAGCTTTATTTACTTTTTAATAAATACTATTTTTACTAAAACACTTATTTACTTATTTTTTTAATTAATTTTGTGATAAAAGACAGTAAACAATAATGGACCTTACAAAAGATTTAGAATTATATATTGAACAAAATAGTGAAGATGAACCTGAAATATTAGCTCAGCTAAGACGAGAAACATACCAAAAGACAACACAACCCCATATGATTTCGGGATATCTACAAGGTAGAATTTTAAGTATTATTTCTAAAATTATAAATCCCAATCTTATCGTAGAGGTGGGAACATTTACAGGTTATTCTACTTTATGTCTCGCAGAAGGGTTAAATAAAAACGGAAAGATCATAACTATAGACAAAAATTTAGAAACTTCTTATATACCTGAGAAATATTTTCGTCAGTCTCAATTTTCCAATTTGATTAATTACAAGATAGGAGAAGCTATAGAAATCCTTCCCAATATAGAAGATGGTATTGATTTGGTTTTTCTGGATGCAGATAAAGAATCTTATTCCGATTATATAAATATACTCTTGCCTAAATTAAAAAAAGGAGGAATAGTTCTTGCCGATAATATATTATGGAAAGGCAAGGTAGTAGGGGATGCAAAGGATAAAAAAACAGAGGCTATCCGAAAATTTAATAAAATGATAAAATTGAACAATTCCGTAGAGGTGGTTATTTTACCAATTAGAGATGGAATAAGTATTATCCGTAAGAAATAAGTATGAGTAAATCTATCTGCCAGGTAAGTGTATCTCCCGTAAGAAAAGAGCCCTCAGATACTTCTGAAATGATTACACAAATTTTGTTTGGCGAATTTGTTGAGGTTCTGGAAGTTTTAAAAAATTGGGTGAAAATTAAAATTATTTTTGATGGATATGAAGGATGGGTAGATATTAAGCAAATTTTAATGTTAAGTGATCTTGAATATAGTGCCTTATCTCAGGAAACTTCTTTTATTTCAGAACCTTTTGGTTTATTGGTCTATGATCATAAACCTTTCCCTGTAACTATCGGCGCAGAAATCCATACCTTACAAGAACCCGATACTTTTCAATTGACACAAAGTAAAAAATTTTTTATTGAGGATAGTTTAATCAAAGGCAAACAAACCAAAGAAAAAATTCTGGATTTTGCATTTAAATATATAAATACCCCTTATTTATGGGGAGGAAAATCTACTTATGGTATTGATTGTAGTGGATTTACTCAAATGGTATATAAAATTTGCGGGTATAAACTTCCAAGAGATGCCTATCAACAGGCAGAAATAGGCGAAGTTTTAAGTTTTATAGAAGAATCTGAACCGGGAGATCTTGCTTTTTTTGAAAATTCTGAAGGGAAAATTATTCATGTTGGTTTTGTTCTTCCTGAACAAAAAATTTTACACGCACACGGAAAAGTCCGTATTGATAATTTAGATTATACGGGTATTTTTAACTCTGAGATAAACCGATACACACATCAATTACGTTTTATTAGAAAAATATTTTAATTTTCTTATTTGTTAAGTGATCTAAAACATATATTTATTATATGAAAAAACGTTATTCAAATTTTTCATATGAAGCTGCCTTAGACGAGGTAGGAAGGGGCTGCTTAGCTGGTCCGGTAGTAGCTGCAGCAGTTATATTACCCAAAGATTTTTTTAACCCTTTAATTAATGACTCTAAACAACTAAGTGAAAAAAAAAGAATTGAACTAGATATAATTATTAAAAATAATGCTTTGGATTATGCTATTGCTGAAGTACCTCCAGAAGAAATTGATAAAATCAATATATTAAACGCTAGTTTTTTTGCCATGCATAAAGCCCTAGAAAAACTCATTCAAAAACCAGATTTTTTAGTGGTAGATGGGAATCGTTTTAAAAAATATAAGGAAATTCCATTTATTTGTGCAGTAAAAGGAGATGCTAATTATATGAATATAGCGGCAGCTTCTATATTAGCAAAAAATTATAGAGATCAATTAATGACAAATTTAGATAGTGAATATCCGCAATATCAATGGAAGAAAAATAAAGGATATCCTACCGCTGAACATAGACAGGCTATTATTGATAATGGAATAACTCCTTATCATAGAAAATCTTTTAAACTTATTCCTACTCAACTATCTTTGGATATGTAAATTTTATATTTTGAAATAAGTATAAATACAAAAAAACATTAAAACCAATTAAAAAATAAAAGACATATTTTTGTTATTTTTATAATAGAAAGAAATTATCCTTAAATACTTAAACATAAATATTTTTTAATTAATTTATGATTTAAAAAATGTATATTTGTAAATAAAATTAACTATATTTTTTATATTTATGAAAAAAGTAACCGTATTTATAACCATATGTTATATTTTATCTGGGATAATAGGTATAATAATGTGGAATATCCCAAAAACACAAAATCCCTTTAACCCTTTTCAACTTTTTCTTTATATATTATTAATGTTTACTCCTTCTATTGTAGCATTTATAGTAGAAAAAAAGAAGTTTTTAGAAATAACCGAAAAATTTCAATTAAATTTTAAAAACATTAACTGGAAACAAACTTTTAAATATTTATTAATAACGAACTTATTTATTCCTATTTTAGTTATGGCTTATGGGTATTTATTAGGAAATATATTAGAAATTGAAGTATTTGGAAGATTAGTAACTAATTATACCCAGTTAGATCCTGAAATAATTAAAAAGCTACCTTCTTTTTTAAAAACAGATTATCTATTATTTTTTCTAATTCTCATGACATTTATTTCTGGTTTATTATTATCTATTTCTGTAAATGGGATTATTGCATTGGGTGAAGAAATTGGCTGGAGAGGGTTTCTAGAAAAAAATATTAACCTATCTTTTTTTAAAAAAAATGTTTTAATTGGTATTATTTGGGGCATATGGCATACGCCTATAATCTTATGCGGCCATAATTACCCATCACATCCTTTTTTAGGAATAATAATGATGGTATTCTTATGTATACCACTGTCTTTTTATTTTTCTTTTGCTTTAAAAAACACAAAATGTCTATTTGTTATTGCTGCTCTTCATGGAGGTTTTAATACAATATCAAGTATATTAGTAATTACACAAATAAACTTTAATGATTTATTTGGACCTACAGGGGTATTAATGATCCTTTCGGTATTAACTGTTTTTATAATAGATTATGCCTTTAACATTAAAAATCAAAAAAATGCATAATTAATTATAAATTATTATTTTTTATTTTGATATTTTGTAGAACATAATAAAAGTTAATTAACGAAAAATAACTTTGCATATAAATTAAAGCTCCACTATAAAAAGCTTTTTCTGGTAATTTTTAAACTTAATTTATATAAATAAATTTTACTAAATTTTCATTTATTTTTATAATAATAACCTATAATTAAATGGTTACATTCATTAAAAAAATCAAAGTAATAGTTTAATCGTAAATTTTTCAGCCAATAATGTAGTAAAATAATAAAGACAATAAATTGATTATCAATTTATTGTCTTGCAAAGTGGAGCTGATGGGGCTCGAACCCACGACCTTTAGACTGCCAGTCTAACACTCTAGCCAGCTGAGCTACAGCCCCTCTCTAAATTGTAAGTTGCAAATGTATATTATTTTTCTTTTTTAACCAAACCCGCCAATGTGGTTTTTTGATAAATATCTAAAGTAGCATCTCGCACTTCAATAAATACATTACGTATACTACAAGTTTCTTCTGTCATGCATGTATCACACGTTTGATGATACATAAGCGAGACGCAAGGCAACAAGGCAATGGGGCCATCCATTAATCGGATAATTTCAATAAGAGTAACCTCTTCCGGTTCTTTATTTAATTTATACCCTCCCCTAGCCCCTCTTTTACTGGTTAAAAATTGGGCATTTTTCAAATCTCTTAAAATATTTTCCAGAAATTTTTTAGGAATATTTTCATCTTTTGATATTTCAGATGATAATACGCTTTTTGCTTTATCTTGCTTAGCAATATAAATCAAAGCTTTTAAAGCATATTTACATCGGTTTGAAATCATTTTTTCCCTTCAATTAATAAAACTATTTCTCCTTTCAAAGGTTTTTCTTTGCATTTTTCTAAGATTACAGAAACTTCACCCCTTAATGTTTCTTCGTAAATTTTAGTGATTTCCCTACTTAAACTAATTTTCCTGTCAGCTCCAAAAAACAAGGCTATTTGTTCTACGGTATTGATTATCTTATGAGGGCTTTCATATAAAATTATGGTTCTTTTTTCTTCTGATAAATCTTTCAATTTAGTCTGCCTCCCTTTTTTTTGTGGTAGAAAACCAACAAATAAAAATTCGTGAGATGGAAGACCTGATATTACTAAAGCCGGCACAAATGCAGTTGCTCCGGGTAAACATTCTACCCTAATATTTTTATCTACACAAGCTTTTACTAGCATATACCCCGGATCAGAAATTCCTGGTGTGCCTGCATCCGAAATTACTGCAATATTTTTACCTTCTTCTATATAGTTAAGATATAAATGAGTCTTTTGATGTTCATTATGTAAATGATAGGATTGCATGGGGGTTTGTATTTCATAATGCTTAAGCAATTTTCCAGAAGTACGAGTATCCTCTGCCAATATTAAGTCTACTTCTTGTAATATACGAATTGCTCTAAGCGTAATATCTTCTAAATTTCCAATAGGTGTAGGTATTAAATATAATTTTCCCCCCATCAAATATTATAATTCAAAGCGATTAATAATTAACCCAGATAATCGTTCAACAAATTCCTCTTTATTTTTCCAATTATAAGTATGAAACATTTCTTCCATCCATTTTCTTGCCTCTTCTATGCTTTGAGTTTTATTTAAAACTGCAAACTCTTTGTCCATATCTGCTTTGCTGCCATTAAATAGTTGACTAATAAAAGCTATAGAATCATTAAAATCTAAATGAATGGGTTCGAAAGCCTTTGTTTTTTCTTGAGGTTTTATTTCTGCAATTTCAACATTAAGTGGGGTAAGTTTAATATCTTTCTCTATTACCTGTATTTCTTGAATATTTTCTTCTGATAAAGAATTTTCTTTGTTACCACTATCTAAATTATTTTCCTGCACAAATTCTGGTGTTGAAACATTTTCATTTTCCTCAACAGATTCTATTGATGTAGGAATGTCTACTTCTTGTTCTAAAATACTTTCAGAAACTTTTTTTTGAATTTCTGAGGAATTTGTGAAAACAGGATCTAGAATTTGTGAATATTTTAAATTATTCAATTGTTTTAGAAAAATAAATTTTTCATATAAATATTGGATTTTTTGTTGATGTATCATCAAACCCGAAAAAGTCTTGATTTGACTCAATTCATTTACAAGGTCTTTAAAATCTTTGAGTAATTCATTTTGAAACTGTTCCTGATTGTTCATAAAATCTCTTTTTATTATATCCTTTAATTTTTACTTTTGTAAAAAGTAGTTTTTTAAAGTTCGAATTTACAAATGTTTCTTGAAAATACAATAAATAGCGTTAAACAAAGTGGTTGGATCGAAGTAATTTGCGGATCGATGTTTTCGGGTAAAACCGAAGAATTAATCCGAAGGTTGAATCGTGCTAAATTTGCAAAACAAAAAGTTGAAATTTTCAAACCTTCAATGGATACTCGCTATGATGAAGAACTTGTAGTTTCTCATGACCAAACTTCTATTTTAAGTACCCCTATAGACAATCCTCTAGAAATTCCATTATTAGCTGCAGATTGTGATGTGATAGGCATTGACGAAGCACAATTTTTTAGTGATGCTATTGTAGATGTTTGTAATTTACTGGCAAACCAAGGAAAAAGAATAATAGTAGCAGGGTTAGATATGGATTTTATGGGACGTCCTTTTGGTCCTATGCCTTTTTTAATGGCAACTGCAGAATATGTGACAAAAGTACATGCTATATGTGTAAAAACTGGAAATCTGGCAAATTACTCACATCGTATTACTCCGGGAACAAACTTAGTAGAGTTAGGTGAAAAAGAGCATTATGAGCCTTTAAGTCGTCAGGCTTTTTGGGAAATATTACAGAAAGACCGAGAGAAAAATACACCAGAATAAATTGAATATTACTTTCCTATCTCATTTTTATGAATTATACACTTTCTCAATTAGCAAAAATTACGGATGCTGAAATTGTAGGCAACCCAGATAAAAAAATTACTCATATCTTTTATGATAGCCGCACTATAGTTAATCCTGAAAACGGGGTATTTATAGCTATACAAGGAATTCATGACGGACATATTTATATGGAAGAAGCCTACCAAAAATCCATTCGTATATTTATTTGTACACATATCCCTATTCTTCATAAAGAATGCAGCTATCTAGTCGTTAAAAATCCTCTAAAGACTTTACAAAAATGGGCTGCATATCATATCTCTCAATTTAATTTTCCTTCTATAGGAATTACCGGGAGCAATGGAAAAACTATTATTAAAGAATGGCTTTACCAATGCCTATGGGAACATTTTAATATTGTAAGAAGCCCAAAAAGTTATAATTCTCAAATAGGTCTTCCCCTTTCGCTTTTACAAACAGAAAACGATAATAATTTGGGTATTTTCGAAGTAGGAATATCGAAACCCGGAGAAATGGAAACACAAGAACAAATATTCCATCCGCAAATCGGAGTCCTTACAAATGTCTTATCTGCACATTCCGAATATTTCACTAATAAATCTGAATTAATTAATGAAAAAATAAAGCTGTTTATACATTCACATATTATTATTTACAACAATGACAATAAGGAAGTTGAAAAAATAATTCGTGAAAATTATAAACATAAAAAACTTATTTCATTTGGTCATCAAAATGCATATATTCAATTAATTAGAATAAATACTTCACTAAAAGAACCCCAGATTGAAATTTCTATACTGGAAGAGAAAGTAACTTTTACTATTCCTTTTACCGATGAGGCTTCTATCCAGAATATTTTATGTATAATAGCTGTTTTACATTCATTAGAATTCAGTCCTCAATTTATGCAGGAAAAATTCCTTCAATTGCAGACGGTTTCTATGAGATTGGAACTGATTAAGGGAAATCATAATTGTATTCTTATAAATGATACATTCAATTCTGATTTTACTTCACTGGAAATAGCCCTTAACTTTCTTTTCCAACAAAATAAACCTAATAAAATACTAATTCTTTCAGATATATTACAATCTCAAACACCCGAAAAAGAACTTTATCATAAAATAGCTAAACGGATAAATACGTTCCAAATCAATTCTGTTTTTTTAGTTGGAGAATGTTTAAACAAATATAGAAATCTTTTTCAGGGATCTATTTATTGTTTTCTATCTACAAATGAATTGATTAATCATCTTGATAATTATATAATGAAAGATGCAGCTATTTTACTAAAAGGTGCACGTAAATTTGAATTAGAAAAAGTTGCTGCCCATTTGGAAGTTCAGTCTCATGATACTATTATGGAAATTAATTTGCATTCTTTGATGACAAATATCAACTACTTCCAAAGTCTTCTGAAACCGAAAACTAAAATTATTGCTATGGTAAAAGCCTCTTCTTATGGAATTGGTAGTTTTGAAGTGGCAGAAGTCCTTCAATATTATCACATAGATTATTTAGCTGTTGCCATAGCAGATGAAGGTGCTTTATTAAGAAAAAAAGGAATTTACCTTCCTATCATGGTTATGAATCCTGAAATCAGTAGCTATGATACTGTTATAGATTATCAATTAGAACCTGAAATATACAGTTTTCGTGTACTTGAAAAATTTATATCTAAACTCAAAGAAAAATCTATTTCAGGAAAGTATCCAATACATATAAAAATTGATACCGGAATGCATAGACTGGGATTTAATTTTGAGCAAATGACACAGCTAGGCCTTTTTCTTAAAGACAATCCGTTTGTTGAAGTAAAATCTATATTTAGTCATTTTGTTGCATCTGATGATTTATCTGAAGAAGAATTTACCCGAAAGCAAGCCGAAGAACTTAAAAAGTGTTATGAATCATTAATTGCAGAAATCTCTTATACTCCTTTTTTGCATATATGTAATACTACAGGTATTATTAATTATCCGGAATATCAATTTGACGCTGTGCGTATTGGAATAGGCATGTACGGATATGTAGATAGTACAAAAGCTATGAAAAATTTAGAAAATGTAGTAACCCTTAAAACTGTAATATCTAATTTACATTATCTTAAAAAAGGAGAAACGGTAGGGTATGGTAGAAGATTTAAAGCAAAAAAAGATTGTATAATTGCTACTCTTCCTATAGGTTATGCTGACGGAATCCGTAGGCTGGTAGGAAATGAAGTGGGATATGTGCTGCTTAACGGACAAAAAGCACCAATTATAGGATCTATATGTATGGATATGATGATGATTAATGTTACAGATATTTCTTGTAAAGAAGGAGATTCCGTAATTATATTGGGCGAAAGCCCTAGCTTACGTGAATATGCAAACTGGTGTCAGACTATTCCTTATGAAATTCTTACTTCTATTTCGCCAAGGGTAAAAAGAGTTTATTACCGTGAATAAGTTTATATAGTGTATATTTTTTTTAATTTCTCATTCACTTTAATTAAAAATTTTAAATTTAAACCTATGTTATACTAATTACTTTTTTGAAAATATTTGAAGATTCGTAGAATCAATCAAATGTTTAATATACATTTTAATAACATTCAATCTATTGAAAAATAAACTTAAAAATTTATATTTTTTATTTCTATTTTCATTTCTAAGAGAAAAAGAACTTAACATAATTAAACTTATTTGAAATATAATGTTTAAGGCATGATGGGAAAGAATTTCTTTCAAAAAAAATTCATAAACCTATTTATTATTCTTTTATCTAATATATAAATTATATTCCTGTTTATGTAGAATTTTGAACTATAAAATACACCCGTATTTTTAATACTTTAATTAAAGTAAAGAAATGTTTATTTTAGGTAAGTATCTTAAAGGTACCATTGAATCATTGAAAATATTAAAAAATTTCTTTTTTGTTAATAATATTTTATATTTTGAGTTTTAAAACATAAATAAAATTGTAATTATTTAATTATAAATGAAAAAATAGATAAAATCTATAATGGGTTTTTCATACCTAATATAAAGATAGTATATTTGTATTTAGAACAAATCTAAAGTATAAGGCGAAATAAATATGTTAACAATAAAAAATTTACATGCAGAAATAGATGGTAAAAAAATTTTAAAGGGTATTAATTTAGAAATTAAAAAAGGAGAGGTTCATGCTATTATGGGGCCTAACGGTGGAGGGAAAAGCACACTATCAAATGTTATTACGGGAAGAGAAGATTATCAGGTAACAGAGGGTTCAATAATTTTTGAAGGGAAAGATCTATTAAATTTAACTCCGGAGGAAAGAGCAAATGAAGGTATTTTTATGTCTTTTCAATATCCAGTGGAAATTCCGGGAGTAAGTGTTTCTAATTTTCTGAAAGCTGCCATAAATGCTAATAGAAAGGCTCATGGATTGGAAGATATTTCAGCCAAAGAATTCTTGCAAAAAGTAAACGAAAAATCTAAATTACTAGAAATTAAAAAAGATTTTCTTTCTCGGTCTTTAAACGAAGGTTTTTCAGGTGGAGAAAAAAAACGTAATGAAATTTTTCAAATGGCTATGTTAGAACCTAAATTATCAATCTTAGATGAGACTGATTCCGGATTAGATATCGATGCCCTACGTATTGTTTCCAATGGGGTGAACAAACTTAAAAATCCTAACAATGCTGTATTGGTTATTACACATTACCAAAGGCTATTAGATTATATAATTCCAGATGTAGTGCATGTATTAAGAGACGGAAAAATAATAAAATCAGGAACTAAAGAACTTGCTTTAGAACTTGAACAAAAAGGGTATGATTGGCTTTAAAAGTATTTTCTATTATTATTACAATTTACACACTACATATAAATAAATCTCATGAATCATTTAGAAAACACTCTAATAAATAAAATACAAGCAAACGCTGATTCTCTTTTACAAAATATTCCTTTTCCTCTAAAAAAAAATGAAGATTGGAAATATTCTCGCATATCTGATTTCCACGTAAATGAATATGCTACTGCAAAAAATAATACAATAAATGATTCTGTAATTAAAGAACATTTAATTATGGGATTAGATTCTTATAAAATTATTTTTATTGATGGAGTTTTTTCCCCTAAATTATCTTTTTATCCAAAAGAAAAACTAGTTATACTTCCTTTATCTGAAGCTCTTAAAGACGAACGTTATTTTTCCATAATTAAAAAAAAATATAATTCTATTACCGATAAACATCATTTTTTTTGTGTATTAAATAGTTCTTCTTTTCCCTCGGGAGTTTTCATTTATTTACCTAAAAATATAAAAGAAGAAAAGCCCATAGAACTATTATATATAAATTCAGAACAATCTGAAAAAGCTAAACAAAATATTAGGAATCTATTGATATTAGAACAAAGCTCGGAGGTTTGTATTACACAAAAAATTCATACACTATCAACATATTCTTTTTTAACAAATGCTGTTAATGAAATTTTTATTGAAAAAAATGCTGTTGCCAGAATATATAAAATACAAAATGACACTAAATTGTCTAATTTAATAGACTTAACTTATATACAACAAGAACAAGATAGCCAAGCTTTTATACATACATTCTCTTTTGGAGGAAATACTACTCGAAACGAATTAACATTTGACCATAATGGAGAAAATATTAATTCAACTCTAAAAGGAATTACTATTATAGGAAACAGTCAGGAAGTTGGAAATCATACTATGGTACATCATAATCAACCCAATTGTGAGAGCCATGAATTATACAGAGGAATTTATTTAGATGATGCTCATGGAATTTTTAATGGTAAAATTAAAGTTCATAAGAAAGCACAAAAAACAAATGCTTTTCAACAAAATAATAGTATTTTATTATCTAATAAAGCTGAAATTGACTCTAAACCACAATTAGAAATATTTGCTGATGATGTAAAATGTTCTCATGGTTGTACCATAGGACAGTTAGATAATGATGCTTTATTTTATATGAAACAAAGAGGAATCCATCAAAAAGAAGCTCAAGCATTGCTTATGCTTGCTTTTTTCAACGATGTACTCAATACTGTAAATATTCCTGAACTAAAAACCGAAATAAATAAATTAATAGCTAAAAAACTAAATGTTAATGTTGACATTGATTTTTAATAAAAATTGCTCAATTATATAAAAGGTTAAATGCAATATTAACCTTTTGTTTTTTAATCTACATTACAGAAAAAATATCTGTTTTTTTTAATAAAAAAACAATAAAATAATATTTATTATCACATTCTATATTTTTTTAATTTAGTAAAATAATAAATTCATTTGCATGAAAATACTATTATCTCCGGCAAAGCTTATGAGTATTGAAACCGTATCCCAATGGCATAAACATACCCAACCTGAATATATTGAACTCAGTAAGAAACTACATTCAGTATTAAAAGAATATACCCCAAAAGAACTCGAAAATCTTCTTGATATTTCTCCAAAATTATCTCAAGAAAGCTGGGAAAGAAATCAGGAATGGAAACCTAATCCTTCTAAAAAAGAATCTTTACAGGCAATTTATGCTTTTAAAGGTGAAGTTTATAGAGGTTTAAATGCAAAAAACCTCTCATCTACAGCATTAAATTATCTACAAAAAAACCTCTTAATCATTTCTGGGCTTTATGGTATACTTCGCCCCTCAGATGATATTATGCCATACCGCTTAGAAATTGGAAAAAAATTAAAAACTGAAAAATCTAAAGATTTATATTCCTTTTGGGAACAAACACTTACCCATTACCTGAATTCTCATCTTGAAAATGATGAACCTATCCTAAACCTTTGTAGTAAAGAATATTTTAAAGTTTTTAAAACTAAAAATCTTAAAGGGAAAGTAGTAAATGTTGAATTTAAAGATTTTAAAGATAATAAATGGAAGTATATAGTTATATATATAAAAAATGCCCGAGGAAAAATGGCTCGTTGGTGTGCTATAAATAATATTAAAGATGTAGAAAAATTAAAAGTTTATAATGAAGATGGTTATGAATTTTCAGAAGAGTTATCTCAAAATAACAACCTTGTCTTTGTTCGTTAATTTTTTTATTTTAAATTATCGGACTCACTGTCTTTCTGTTGCATTTCAAACAATAACTTCTTGGCTCTCATTAGACTCACTTTTACATTCGCAAGCGAAAGGTCCGTTTCCTTCGTTATTTCTTTTAACTTTTTTCCTTCTAAATATCTTAATTGCATCAAGTAACTATAATTTTTTGGTAATTTAGACATCATTCTTTCCAATACTTCAGAATCTTGTTTTTCAATAAATACCTGTTCTGGTGAAGGTTCCATATCTTTAATTTCACTATAACTATCTTCTATATAAAAATCAAATCCTTTACTTCTTTTTCTAAAGCAATCTACTGTGGTATTGTGGGCTATCGATACAATCCAAGTTTTAAAATCAAAATCAGAATTATATAATGACAATTTATTTAAAACTTTTGTGAATGTATTTATGGTTAACTCCTCAGCTAAAATTTCATCTTTAGTTAAAGAATTAATATATCCTTTAATTTCATCCCAAAAAAGATTCACTATTTTGCTTTGAGCTTGTGGTTTAGAACACCTTGCCTGCTCTATTAATTGTAATAAATTAGACTTTGTTTTCAAATTAAAATATTTACTGCCTAATTTTACGCAATAATAATACCTAAATTAAATTATACCAATATTGATACCAGCACTTATTATATTTACACTTACTAAATATTAGGAACATGTAAAATACATTCATCTAGTGGCATTATTTTTGTCTTTAACGATTAATTATAAAATCAAAATTATGACAAATTATTCAAACGTAAGAAAAAGCCACGGGAGTTGGTGGGCTTTTTTACTTATGGGTATATTATTAATTATATTTAGTATATTACTTATATTATATCCTATTGCTTCTTTTGCTGCTTTAGCTATGCTTTTCTCTATAGGATTTTTTATTAGTGGAATATTTGAAATTATCTTTTCACTAAATAATAAAAATACTATAGATTCGTGGGGATGGTATTTAGTAGGAGGAATTTTAGATCTTTTTTTAGGAATTATTTTATTATGTAATCCTATTACCTTATCTGCTCAAATTTTAGTATTATTTATTGGATTATGGTTATTATTTAGAGGTATAAATTCTATAGGTATATCTTTGGAAACTAAAAATTATTCTTCTGACTGGGGATTTTTATTAATTTTTGGAATCCTTGAAGTAATTATTTCTTTTATAATTGTTATTTTCCCTCCTATAGGAATAGGAACAATTATTATATGGTCAAGCATGGTAGCCTTATTTTTAGGAATTATGAACATATATATTGCAATCAGAGTAAAGAAATTTTTTAAAAAACTAGATGAATAATTTTTTACAAAAAGCATCTATTTCATAATACATAAAAAGGTCTGTTAATAACAGACCTTTTTTATTTTAAAAGTTGAACTATATATGCACATATAATCATTTTTTATCATTCCCATAAATTTATATCGTATTAACAATGATAACTTATTATTAAAGTAAGAATTTATAAAAATTAATATTAATTATTCAATAAATTTTTTTGTCTTTAATTTTCCACTAAGGCATACAAAAGACAATTTGTCATTTAGTTACTTATTAAAACTATATTTTGGCACAATAATATATTTTGGCATATTTTTCGAAAATCAAATATGGAAAATAATTTAGTATTAATTAAAAATTAAAAAATATGTCAGAATTATCAATTAAACCATTAGCTGATCGTGTAATAATAGAACCGGCAGCAGCTGAAACCAAAACAGCTTCAGGAATTATTATACCTGATAGTGCAAAAGAGAAACCTCAAGAAGGAACTGTTGTTGCTGTGGGAACCGGTAAAAAAGACGAACCTATGACTGTAAAAAAGGGAGATAAAGTTTTATATGGTAAATATGCAGGAACGGAATTAAAACTAAATGGTAAAGATTACCTAATTATGAGGGAATCTGATATTTTAGCAATTATATAATAATTTTTCATTAATTAAAAAATAAACAAAATGGCAAAAGATATAAAATTTAATATTGAATCAAGAGATGCTTTAAAAAAAGGTGTAGATGCCCTTGCAAATGCAGTAAAAGTCACATTAGGACCTAAAGGTAGAAACGTAGTTATACAAAAATCTTTTGGTGCACCACATGTAACTAAAGATGGGGTAACAGTAGCTAAAGAAGTTGAATTAGAAGATGCAATTGAAAATTTAGGAGCACAAATGGTAAAAGAAGTAGCTTCTAAAACTAATGATGTGGCTGGAGACGGAACTACTACTGCTACAGTTTTAGCACAAGCAATTGTAAGAGAAGGATTAAAAAATGTTGCAGCAGGTGCCAATCCTATGGATTTAAAAAGAGGTATTGATAAAGCTGTAATTTCTGTAGTTGAAGCATTAAAAAAACAATCTCAAGTAGTAGGTTCTGATTCTGAAAAAATTAAACAAGTAGCTTCTATTTCCGCTAATAATGATGAAACCATTGGCTCTTTAATTGCTGAAGCTTTTGGAAAGGTAGGAAAAGAAGGAGTTATTACAGTGGAAGAAGCAAAAGGAACCGATACATACGTAGATGTAGTAGAAGGTATGCAATTTGACAGAGGATATCAATCTCCTTATTTTGTTACTAATACAGATAAAATGATTGCAGAATTAGAAAATCCTTATATCTTATTATGTGATAAAAAAATATCTAGTATGAAAGACTTACTTCCTGTATTGGAACCTGTAGCCCAACATGGAAAGTCTTTACTAATTATTTCTGAAGAGGTAGATGGAGAAGCTTTAGCTACCTTAGTTGTTAACCGTTTAAGAGGTTCTCTTAAAATTGCAGCTGTTAAAGCTCCAGGATTTGGTGATAGAAGAAAAGCCATGTTAGAAGATATTGCTATTTTAACAGGTGGAACCGTAATCTCTGAAGAAGCTGGATTAACTTTAGAAGGAGCTACCTTAGAAATGTTAGGAACTGCTGAAAAAGTATCTATTGATAAAGATAATACTACAATTGTAAATGGAGCTGGAAAGGATGACGCTATCAAACAAAGAGTTTCTCAAATTAAATCACAAATTGAAAATACTACATCTGATTACGATAAAGAAAAACTTCAAGAAAGGTTAGCAAAATTAGCCGGAGGAGTAGCTGTACTTTATGTAGGAGCAGCCTCTGAAGTTGAAATGAAAGAGAAAAAAGATAGAGTAGACGATGCTTTACACGCTACCAGAGCAGCCGTAGAAGAAGGTTTTGTTGCCGGTGGTGGAGTTGCATTAGTAAGAGCAATTGAAGGGGTTAGCTCTTTAAAAGGTGAAAACCAAGACGAAGATACTGGTATAAAAATAGTGAAAAAAGCAATTGAAGAGCCTTTAAGACAAATTGTAGCTAATGCAGGAGGTGAAGGATCTGTAGTTGTAAACAAAGTATTGGAAGGTAAAGATGATTTCGGTTACAATGCAAAAGCCGAAAAATATGAAAGTATGTTTGCTGCAGGTATCATAGACCCTACTAAAGTAACACGTGTAGCTTTAGAAAATGCTGCTTCTGTTGCCGGAATGTTATTAACTACTGAATGTGTAATTACAGACATTAAAAAAGATGAACCTGCAATGCCACCTATGGGAGGAGGAATGCCAGGAATGATGTAATATAATACATACATGCATAATAATAAAAAGCTGGATTAAAATTAAATCCAGCTTTTTTATTTTTCAAAATTGATTTGAAATAAATTAATTTAATGCAATTTAAATAATAAGTTCCATTCTAAAATAGAATTAGATAATTTTCTTACATTTGTAAAATATTAACCATTTTTTATGGATATTTAAAAATATGACTCATTCTCTATTTTATGCAAAAATTATGCTTTTTGGGGAATATGGGATTATAGAAAACTCAAAAGGTTTAACTCTTCCTTTTAATTCTTATAAAGGTACTTTACAATTTTCTGATCTTAAAGATGATAAAGAACAAAAGTCTAATCTTTCACTTAAGGCATTTTCAAAGTATCTTAAAACTTTAAAATTTCCATCAAAATTTGAACTCAATAACACGCAACTGGAAAAAGATATACAACAAGGTATGTATTTTAATTCCAATATACCTCAAGGATATGGTGTAGGGAGTTCTGGCGCTTTAGTTGCGGCAATTTTTGATAAATACTGTATTCATAAAATATCTCCCAGTAAAATAGCAAAGCAAGATCTAAAAAGTTTAAAGTTAATATTGGGTGAAATGGAATCTTTTTTCCATGGAAAAAGTTCTGGAATAGACCCTCTTATTTGCTATATGAATATTCCTCTTCTTATACAACCAAATTCTGAAGTGGATAAAGTTGGGATTTTTGAAGGAAAAGAAGGAAAAGGAGCTATATTCCTTATAAATTCAGGAGTTCCCGGAGAAACAGAGCCTATGGTCAAAATTTTCTTTGAAAAACTTAAAAACGAGGGATTTCGTAAAACTCTTAAAGAAGAATTTATTCGATACAATAATGCTTGCATTGATGCTTTCTTAAAAAAAGAGACTAAACCTCTCTTTCAAAATTTAAAAAAACTTTCTCTATGGGCATTGAACCATTTTTCTCCTATGATACCTAACGACTTTCTTAAAATATGGAAAAAAGGTATTGATACCAACACTTATTATTTAAAACTATGTGGATCTGGCGGAGGAGGTTATATACTTGGCTTTACCCAAGATTATACAACTACTAAAAAAATGCTTAAAAATTACAATAAAGAAGTCATTTACCGCTTTTAATAGCTTTTGAATTGCTTTTTTGTAATTTTATGCCTTACTAAAGCATAAAAATGGAGCGTCTGGCTAATAAAAAGTTTTTTTTATTTAACTTTTCTCTCTTAATAAGAGTAAGGATTACTAATGTAATTATGTTAATTCTTGCTATGTACATTTCAGCGATTTTCCTTTTCAATGAAAAGCATAATATCATTGAAAATCTAAAAAACATAAAACTTCATGGAATCGTTTTTTCATCAGCATTAAGTGCTATGGCTGGATACATTATCAATCATTTTTATGATCAAGACAAGGATAAGCTATATAAGCCGATTACATCTATGTTATTACAGTTTATTAATCAAAAAACAGCACTCAGACTTTATATTATTTTTAATTTTATCTCTTTAATTATTGCAGCTCTCTTATCTTACCGAATTTTTATCTTTTTTTTAATTTATCAGTTTTTAATATGGTTTTATAGCCATAAACTTAGCAAAATTATTTTTATAAACAATATAACTTCCTCTATATTAATGATATTCCCTTTTTTAGCTTTATTTCTTTTTTATGAAAATTTTTCAAAATATATTTTATATCTAGCCGGATTTTTATTTTTAATTATACTTATAAGAGATATTTGTAAAGATCTTCATTCCTATAAATTTGATCATTTATTTAATTATTCCACTATTCCCAATTCATTGGGCATTATACCCACAAAAATATATTTGGATGTTTTATTATTTTTATTAACTATTTTATCTATTTGCCTAACTTTTGAACCTCATTTGCAAGAAATAAGATTATATTATCTTCTAACAGGTTTTTTAAGTTTTTTTATTATAATTGGAATTTGGTTTATGCGAAGTAAATGGATACAAATTTTTATTTTAATGATTAAATTTTGGATTTTTTTAGGCACTATTTCTTTATTATTCATAGACGGAAATCCTCTTTCTTTACTTTAGCAAAATTTATTAACCTAAAATTTATATTATGAACAAAAGTAGATTAATAAAATTGTGTTTAGTAAAATAGCTATTACTTTATCAGTAAAATCTAGTATCTTTGCCTATTAAAATACTAATAATAGCAAAAATTATTAAAAATCTAGTTATCTTTTTTCTTTAATAATTAAATTATATTCCAAATCGAAAATGAGAAACAATTCACCCCATAACCGTAAAGGGACAGGAAGAAATGAAAAAAAAACTTTTAATAAAGAATCTTTTAATAAAAAAAATAGCATAAAGTCGGAAGATAAAAAAGATAATTATACAAAAAAAACATTTAAATCATCACCTACTTTTAGAAAAAAATCTATTCAAAAAAAAGAAGAAAAAGAAGGAACTCGTTTAAATAAATATATAGCAAATTCTGGAGTATGTAGTCGTAGAGAGGCTGATTTATTTATACAAAATGGTGTAGTAAAAGTAAATGGTAATATTATAACAGAATTTGGTTATCAGGTTATGCCCGGAGACGAGGTTTTTTTTGATGGGAGATATATTCGACCAGAAAAGAATGTTTACGTTTTACTTAATAAGCCTAAAGGATACATTTCTACTACAAAAGATGAAAAAGCACGAAAAACTGTTTTAGATTTAGTGACAAATGCGTCTCCTTATCGTCTATATCCTGTAGGAAGATTAGATAGACAAACAACAGGTGTTTTATTATTAACAAACGATGGTAATATAACTAAAAAACTTACTCATCCCTCTCATGAAGTAAAGAAAATTTATCACGTAACATTAGACAAAAAAGTTTCTTTGACTGATTTTGAAAAATTAATCGAAGGGTTACATTTTGAAGAAGGTTTGGCTAAGGTAGACAAGATTTCATATATTGAAGGATGTCCCAAAAATGAAGTAGGTGTCGAAATTCATATTGGTTGGAATAGAATTATCAGAAGAATGTTCAGTAAATTGGGATATGAAGTGGAAAAACTAGACCGAGTAATGTTTGCCGGATTAACTAAAAAGAATTTGAAACGGGGATATTGGAGAATTCTTACAGAATTAGAAATTAATAATCTTAAAATGCTTTAATTGTATATTAAAGCATTTTTTATTCTATCCCTATAGAATCTAGCCAATCTGTATAGGCTTTAGCATTCTTCATATGTTCTTGTGCATTATTAGTAAATAAATGGTATCCTTTCTTTTTTGGATTTGCACACATAAATAAATAATCCGTTTGTGCAGGATTTAGAACTGCATCTATTACAAAATCATTGGGAATACATATAGGTAAAGGGGGAAGCCCTTTATATTTATAAGTATTATAGGGTGAATCTACAGAAACATTTTTTACTCTTTTTAATTGTAACCTGAATCCTTGTACTTTCCTTTCTGCATAAATTACAGTTGGATCTGATTGTAACTTCATTCCTTTTCTATAACGATTTAAATATAAACTGGCTATTACCGGTAATTCCTCTTTTCTCATATATTCTCTCTGCACAATAGAGGCTAAGATATATACTTGCAATTGATTTAAACCTAAGTTCTGTGCTTTTCTCATTCTTTCCTGTGTCCAAAATTGATCATGTATCTTTTCAAAACGAGAAAAAAGTTCTTTAGGAGAGGTATTCCAATTCACATAATAGGTTTCTGGTGTAAAGTATATTTTAAGTTCCTCCACATTTGAAAAACCTTTGAGAGTTGTTTCTTTTTTTAAATAATTTATGAAAGTTAGGGAATCACTTTCTAAATTCTTACCTAAATCTGCCACTAATTCATAAACATCATCATAACTTTTAATTCTAAGGTGTACATATTCTTGTTCTCCCAAATATAACCTTCGTATTACTTCTTTATTACTTTCGCCTTTATTAATCTTATATTTACCAGCTTTTATTTTATCGGGATATTTTTGAGATTTTGCAATTTTATCAAAAGATTTAATATCTTTAAGATAGGGCATTATAAGTACCCTTACTTGTTCATAAGTTGCATGGGTTGGAATATAAATAACTGTAGTCTGATTAACATTGGATGAGTAATTATTTTTATAGTATGGATAACCTATTATAATTCCTAATATAAGAATCATAAAAATAACTACTAAAAAAATTGAGGTTTTTTTCATAAATCCAAATCTAATTCTCCTTTAAAAACATTTTTTGCAGGTCCTTCTAACCATACGTCCTGATAGTAATCGTGTTTTTTAAACCAATATACTTTTAATTCTCCTCCTAAAACTTTTACTTTTAATTCCCCCATTCTAATATTATTTTTTTCAGCAAAATCTAATGCTGCAGCAGTTACTCCGGTACCACATGCTAAGGTTTCATCTTCTACTCCTCGTTCATATGTTCTCACAAAAATTTCATTTTTTGATATAGGCTCAACAAAATTCACATTTGTTCCCCCCGTAGAATTATACATATCAGCATATCTGATTTTTTTACCTTCATTATAAACATCATAATTTTTTAAATTATTCACTGGTTGTACATGATGGGGAGAGCCTGTCTGAAAAAAAGAATATTGATCTGAAACTGTATATTCTTTTACATTAATCATTTTAAGTTTTATAATATCATGATTAATTTCTGCAATATGTCCTCCGTCTATAGCATTAAATGTTGCTATTTTATCAATTATTCCTAAGTCCCTTGCAAAGGCAACTATACATCTTCCTCCATTTCCACACATCGTGCTTTCGTTTCCATCTAAATTGTAATAAACCATTCGGAAATCTGATAATGTATCATTCTGCAACAATATTAACCCGTCAGAACCAATTCCAAAATGACGATTACACATATGACTAACAAGTTGGATATTATCTTTAGGAAAATTTAAACTCCTATCATCAATCATAATAAAGTCATTTCCTGCCCCTTGATATTTATAAAATTTTATATTCATTGTTTTTGTTCTGTTTACAAAAATACATTGTTTTTAAATAACAAATTTTACTTCTTTTTTCTTTTACCTTATATTTGTTTTTATTTTAAAACGTTTGATTAAACCAAAAATTATGAAACTGGGCATTTTAGGCAGAAATATTTCTTATTCTTTTTCGCAAAGTTATTTTACTGATAAGTTTAATAATATGGG
The DNA here is from genome assembly GCF_002964965.1 of Apibacter adventoris. Lineage (NCBI taxonomy): Bacteria > Pseudomonadati > Bacteroidota > Flavobacteriia > Flavobacteriales > Weeksellaceae > Apibacter > Apibacter adventoris. The sequence continues at coordinate 53,901 of NZ_PSZN01000006.1, read as the reverse complement.
ACTTGCTAATTATAGTTATTCTGTATTTGATATTGCGGACAAAAAAGATATTATTTCTCTTTTTGATATTCCTGACCTAAAAGGATTTAATGTAACTATACCTTATAAACAAGATATTATTCCCTTTTTAGATAATTTAAGTAGCGAAGCTGAAAAAATAGGTGCTGTGAATACAGTTAAAATTTCTAATGGAAAAAAAGTAGGCTTTAATACAGATGCCCTGGGATTTAAAAATTCTTTATTACCACTTCTGAAACCTTATCATACTTCGTCTTTAGTCTTAGGAAGTGGAGGAGCTTCTAAAGCTGTTGGTTTTGTCTTAAAAAGTCTAGGCATTGAATATCATATTATTTCAAGAACTGGTGAAAAAGATTACAATTTTTTAACCCAAAATACTATATCTGAGAATTTACTGATAGTAAACACTACACCTGTAGGTACATTTCCAAACCTTGATAAACATCCTCCTTTTCCGATAGAATTTCTCACTCATAAACATTTAGTTTATGATCTTATTTATAATCCTGAGGAGACAAAACTGCTGAAACTGGCAAAAGAAAAGGGGGCAAAAACAAAAAACGGATTGGAAATGCTTCATCTTCAAGCTGAAGCTGCATGGGATATATGGAATGATAGGTCGAACTATTATTATTGATAATGCTATTTATTTCGTTTGAAATTAAAGATATTTTTATCTTATGTGTGAACTTATATGTTAAATTTAGAATTTGCCATAAATAGCTTTTACACAAAAAAATTGTTACCAAAATTTTAAAATCCGAAAAGGTCTTAATAACCTATTAACTCTTTATTTGGCAAAAAGTTCACTTTGAAATTACATTATTTACAAACTGTAATGTTTTTATTATGTAAGTCTGTATATTTGATGATAGATAAAGCAAAATCACAACTACATTATTTGTGTTTTTTTCATTGCTTATACTTCTATATTATATCTTATTATTTTTTTCAAATAAGGTTCCAGAAGCTTGTGCTTTAGGAAAAATTGTCATATCTGCAATCTGCACATGAGCCGGACGAGATACTGCATAATAAATAGCATCTGCTATATCTCCAGCAACTAAAGGTTCAAATCCTTGATAGACAGCATCTGCTAATTTTTTATCTCCTTTAAATCTTACCAATGAAAATTCTGTTTCTACAGCTCCCGGAGCTATATTCGTAACCTTTATACCATAGGGAAGTAAATCCATCCTCATACCTTGGCTAATTGCTTCTACGGCATGTTTAGAAGCACAATATACTGAACCTTTAGGATAGGTTTGTTTTCCTGCAATAGAACTTAAATTTACTATATGACCAGATTTTCTATTTATAAGAAAAGGTACTACAGCTTTAGAAACATTTAATATTCCACGAACATTTGAATTTATCATAGAATCAAAATCATCTAATGAAGCATCTTGAAAAGTAGCTAATCCGTGTGCATTTCCTGCATTATTTACTAAAATATCTATAGATTTCCATTCTTCCGGTAAATTATCAATTGCAGAAAAAACTTCTTTTCTATTACTTACATCAAACTTTAAAGTTATAACATTAACATTTTTTTGTAACTCATTTTTTACTTCCTCTAATCTATCTTCTCTTCTCCCACAAAGAATTAAATGAATTCCGTTTTTTGCCAATAATTCTGCTGTAGCTCGTCCTATTCCTGATGTTGAACCCGTAATTAACGCTATTTTTTCTAATTCCATTTTTTTATTTTAAAGTTACAAATATAAAATGAAACGACTATCTTAATGATAGTCGTTTTGATAGGTTTTAACTATAAATTTTAGTACAATTTAATTTTCTATTAATTCTATATCATCGATTCTAAGTCCGTTTTTCGTAGGATTAGAAAATTCTATTTTAGTAGTTCCATTAGGAATTAAAACCCTAACACTTATAAATTTGTTTGCTCCTTTATTTGTATTAATAGGAATATCTGGTACCGTAATTTTAACATCATTACATTTTAAAATAATAACGTTAGCATTGGAAGTACTTCCTGAGCTATAAACCGAACTATCATTAAATTTATATTTTAAAGTTATATTTTTTCTTCCTTTAGTTGGTAAGTTATCCAATATTAAAGATGCCGGCGTTCCATTATTATAGGGGATCCATACAAACAATGCTCCGTTATTAATAGAGCTTACAAATCTTATATCTGATTTTCCTTGCGGATCTAAATATTTAACAGAAGGGCTATTATCATAGTTAATAGCATTTTCTATTTTAGGACGGGTAGCATTTGTATTCCCCACATCACTTCCATCTGCTTGTTTTACATTATCAAAAGTTTCTTTAAAAAAACCTTTTGGAGGTAAAGAGGGCGTAGAATAATCATCATTGTCTACACATGCAATTATAGAAGTAATAGTTAATACAACAAATAAAAAATATATAAATAATGGTTTTACTTTCATTTTTATAGTTTTAATTAATTTCCAATTCTAATATTATCAATCCTCATTCCTAATTTATTTTTTTCGGATTGCCCTAAAAATTCAATTTTAGTAGTTCCATCTGGAATGGCAACTTTTACTGTATAATAGATATTTTTGTTATTTGAAACATTTAATTCTTTATGTGGTAGTTGAATTTTAATATCATTACATTTTATTACTAAATCATCCACATAAGCTTTATCTGCTGCAGCAAAAATATTAGCATTAAATCTATATGAAAGTTTCATATTTGTATATCCTTGGGTATCTATTTTATCAATTACCAACGAAGCATTAGTATTGGAAGGAAACCAAATTGCCGGACTTTGAAATGCTGTTCCTGATGTCCTGATATCTGTTTTTCCATATGGATCACTATATGTAACCATTTTATTATCATACCCTGTAGCTACTCCTATTTTTGGTTTTCCTGCAATATCTTTTACATTATTAAATGTCTCAGCATAAATAGTTTTTGGAAATTCTTTTACATCATTAATGGTTCTTATTAATAATTGATATGTATTATATTTCCCATCATATCTAGTCATTACTCCTCGTAATTTTCCTTTATCATAAGGAATTATATTCCCTCCAAAAGCCGCATAATTACTAACTCTTACAGTAAAATTTGTCACTTTAATAGTATCTACCTGATTGTTAGTATTTAGATTTCCTCTGACAAAAGTAGATCCTGCTTCATTAAACTCTACATCACTGATCTCTACTAAAGTATTTAAATATTTCTCATTATTTTTTACATCATTTGTGGTTAATGGTTCTCCTGCAGAATTTGTTTTAATAACTAATTCTTCTTCTGATTTCTTATCCACTCCTAAAATAATATTAGATGAAATTATATTAGGGTTTATTTGGTCAACAATGTATTTTTTAGATTGAGTAGGTTTCATCCCAATTTGCACCATTCCATTTTGTTTTCCATAATATAATCCGTCTAATTTTACATAGATTTTTGACCCTAATGGATACATATTGTAAGTACTAGATTTATTTATACTTAACATTATTCCTTGTTTGCCATCTTCAGAAACTATAAATAAATTTTTATAAATATTTCCCCCTTCATCTGTAGAAATTACATATCCTTCTAAAATATCTCCTTTTTTAAAAGGAATAGATTCTGGTATAGTATCATTAACCGTATTTCCTGTATAAACAGGAGCTGTTGTGTGTACTTCAGCAATACTTAATGTTGGGGTTAATACTTGTCCTTTATTTTGAGGAGGGCTGTTGTAGTCATCATCATGAACACAACCCATTAAATAGAAAGAAAAAATAAATAAAAGAATTATTTGATGTTTTATATTAAATATTTTCATTTTACTGTTTTTTTAGGTTAAAATCTTAAATATACATTGAAAAAATAAGATCTTCCTTGATCATAAAATAATTTACTGTTAGCAAAATATGGTTGTGATACCATATCTTCATAATTTGCATTTCTCCCTTGTTCAAATGAATTAGTTACATATCCTCTTTCATTCAAAATATTATTTACTGAAGCGCTTATACCCATACTATATTTACCTAAACGAAAAGATTTCCCAATATTCGCATTTAGCATAAATACATCCTGATATTGTTTTTGTTTCAATAATTTTCTTACGCTTTCTTCTGTAACTCCTGGATATACAGAGTCAGGATCATTAACATCTGACAATATAAAATTCATAGTTCTAGATAATCCTGAAACGTTTGTATAGTTATCTTGTAAAAAATTTCCTGATACTCCGACCCACCAATATTTAGGAGAATTATATTTTAATCCTAATGAGTATCCTTTTTGAGGAGTTCCTGCTAGTTTATAATCTTTCAAATATGATTTCCCATAATCTTTAATGGAGGAAGAAAGATCACTAAATACATATAAATTAGGATTGTTTTTATAGGTATATTGCCCTATGGAAGCAATACCACTCAAAACTAATGTAGAAGTAATATTCCATTCAATTCCGAATTCAGTCCCTAAAAAGTCTTTTTCTATTCCGGTTAGCACTTCTGAAATAAAAGCATCATTTCCTCCATCTAAACCAACTCCCTGTGCATAATACCTTGAAACTTCTGTCGCATCTTTTATTTTTGTATAGTAACCTGTCAACCTACCTTTCACTGAAGGGGCTCTAAGAGTATAAGTTATATCATTAGCATTGATTTTTTGTTTAGTAATATTGGGTGATATATCATTATTTAACCTGGCATTAGGAAAAATATCATTTAATGCTGGAGAAGATTCAAAATAAGATGTATTTACAATTATAAAATTTCTTCCATTTATTTTATAAGTAATTCCACTTCTTAACCCCACTTCTATAAAGTTTTCTTTTTCACTTTTTCCATAAGAATTATTTGCATATAAGCCATGCATATATTTACCTTCTCTATAAGATTCATTCCATCCGACTAATAGAGATGTTGAAACCTGCCATCTGTTAATATTAATTCTAGTAGAGAAATTTGTAGTTAATTCTTGTCTATAGAATTTGTAATTATATTCTGTTTTATCTCCTTTTCTGGCTACGCTTCCTGGTTTTAAAATATTATAATCATCAATAGAAGTTGCAGATCCATCTCCTTTAAGGAATGATGTTTTATTAAGTACAAAATCAGCCCCTAATAAATCATTTACTTCTCTATAATTATCTGAAACTAAATTTTGGTAATTTACATTTACATAAAATTTCCAATTATCAGAAAATTGGGTTTGTAAATGAGTTGCGGCATTAAAAGTTTTATCTTTAGTTACATCATCAACTAAGAAGTAAGAAGCTCTTCTCCCTTCCTGATTTGAATATGGATCTAAATAAAAAGGAGCACTTCTATTGGCATTATATAAGTTCTCCCAATTTATCTGAGTAACTGAAAGATCATTATTCAGCCAAGAATTTATTAGCGCACTACTTTCCGATGCATTCCCTTTTGCAAGCCAATAACTTGGAAGATTTTTATAATATGTAGGAGAAGGATTCTCTGCCTGATATCTATTTAAACGTGAACTTTTATTATATCCGAACTGATATGAGGCTGTAGTGGTTAATTTTGTTTTATTATTTATATTCCAATAATGTGTGAGCATGAAAATAGGTTCAAAAATCCTTTTTACTCTTTCATTCCTTTTGTCTCCATCTTGCCAGCCCCAATAAGAATTATAATTTTTACCCCTTAAATCATACACTTCTTGTGTATTGGGGCTTGAACCTGCTTTTCTGGATGGAGTCCCAAACGCTGTAAAATTGATCCTATGTTTATCTGATAATTTTTTTTCAATAGATGCAAAATAAGCATAAGAATCATTATAAGTCCCATCAATTACACCCTCATCCATCCATCTTCTGGATCCTGAAAAAGTAAATGCCCAGCCTGAGGATAACATTCCTGTAGAATAAGTTGCCATAACACGATGCTGATAGGTTCTATTTCCGAATGAGTAAGATAAATTTAAACCTTTTCTATAATTTGAAGCCCGTGTATCATAATAGGTTGTTCCACCTAAATCACTAAAAGAATAATCAGAAACCGTATTATTTTCAGCTAACTCATAGGGAGATCTTATTACATTATTTAATCCTCCCCAATTTTTAAATTCTGGTCTTCCTGTTTGATTTTTTGCCATTGGAATTCCATTAAACATAATGTTATTATAGCGATTATCTATTCCTCGTACCTTAAACCAATATGCTCCTAATTCAAATGCTGCTGTATTAGAAAAAACATCTTTGGAAGATTGCAACAAACCTATGCCCGTCTGCCCTAAAGAAGAGCCTTCATCTGTTGATAATTCATCATCTGTTAATGTAATTATCCCGGCATTCATTTGAGAAGGACTGTATTCCAGTTTAATTTCCCCCAAATCTTTTTTTAATTCATTAGAAGAAACAACAAAGGTAAAGGTAGTGGGTATGTATCCTGATTTATTTATAATAATAAGATAGGTCCCTGCCGAAACATCTTTAAATTGAAAATACCCTACTTGGTCTGATTCTGTATGCAGCATTCTGTCTTCTCCCAGGCTTATTGTAGCCCGGTTCAATGGCTTATCATCCAGCCCCTTAAGATAGCCGAAAACCATCGTTTGTGCAAATGTTATTTGACTAATAAAAATTATCAAACAACTCAGCCTAAATTTAATCATACTTAGTAATTTTTGTTATACTCACCTATGCAAATATAATTATTTATTATTACTTTTGTAATAAAAAAAATTACCATTATGAAGGATTTTTTGATGAAAATTATCATTTTTAGCCTTTTTATTAACATTTTTTCAGAAATGAATGCTCAAAAAAGTTATAAAACAGCTACTATAATGTTTTATAATGTAGAAAATCTATATGATACAATAAAATCAGCAGATATTATTAATGGGAATCTATCACCTGAAGATAAAAGATATCAAATTAGTGTCCCTGAAGACAGTGCTCTAACTTCGGGATTGGAAATTTATAGAGGAGAACTCAATTTTAATAAATTAAAAGGTAAAAATGTTATTAGAAAGCATATCCTTACAGATGAATTTTACTATAAAGGAAGTAAACTTTGGAATTCAAAAAAATATAATGAAAAAATCAGAAATATAACAAAAGTCTTTTCCGAAACGGGTAAAACTGAGACTCAATCTACGCCAGCTATAATTGGGGTTTGCGAAATTGAAAATGAACATGTTCTTAAAGATCTTTGTAATGGAATGAAAAACTACGGAAAGATCTATGATTTTATACATTATAATTCATTTGATGCAAGAGGTGTAGACGTAGCTTTATTGTATGATAAAACACGATTCATTCCTATAAATAGAAAAAGACTACAAGTCTATTTAAGAAATGAAGCAGGTTATCGTGAATATACTCGAGATATTTTATTGGTTGAAGGATTACTAGATGGAGAAAAAATGTATTTTTTTGTAAATCACTGGCCTTCAAGATTAGGGGGAGAACAAAAAAGTTTACCTAAAAGAATGGCAGCAGCACAAGTAGTGAAAACAGCTATGGATAGTATTTTAAAAATAAATACTTCTGCTAAAATGTTGGCTATGGGTGATTTTAATGATGATCCTAATAGCCCAAGTATAAAAAAAGTATTCCATACTGTATTTAAAAAGGATCAGGTAAAAAAAGACACTTACTATAATCCTGCTGAATATTTATTTAAAAAAGGAATGGGAACATTAGCTTATAAAGATACCTTCAATTTTTTTGATCAACAAATTTTGTCACCGGCATTTGTTAATAACAAAGATGGATATACATTCTATAAGATGAATGTATTTTCTCCAGCTTATCTCGTAAGTCAGGAAGGAGCTAAAAAAGGTTATCCTTTCCGATCATTTTCAGGAGATAATTATACAGGTGGATACAGTGACCACTATCCTATATATTCAATATTTGTAACTGAATTAAAATAAATGCATTAGCACATTTATAAATACATTTTAGTATATCCTAACATATAGTAAATTATATTATTATGTTAAAATACTCTCTTGAATTTATGTTATTGATAAATCTCTTTTATATTTGCACTTATGTTTTTTAAATTAGGTAACGAAGATAGAAATTCTAAAGCTCGCGCAGGAATAATCACTACTGAACATGGAATTATTGAAACTCCTATTTTTATGCCTGTAGGTACCATAGGTTCTGTAAAATCTGTACATCAAAGAGAACTTAAAGAGGATATTCAAGCTCAAATTATTTTAGGAAATACTTACCATCTATACTTACGTCCGGGTACGAACATTCTATATAAAGCAGGCGGGTTACATAAATTTATAAATTGGGATAGACCTATCCTTACAGATAGTGGTGGATTTCAAGTATTTTCCTTATCTCAAACTCGAAGTAAAATTCAAGAAGAAGGAGTAAAATTTAAATCCCATATAGATGGATCATATCATTTTTTCACTCCTGAAAAATCAATGGAAATCCAAAGATTTATTGGTGGCGATATTTTTATGGCTTTTGATGAATGTACTCCCTATCCTTGTGATTATAGTTATGCAAAAAAATCCTTGAATATTACTCACCAATGGTTGCAAAGATGTTGTAAATGGTGTAATGAAAATCCTGAGTTATACGGATATAAACAGCATTTATTTCCCATTGTTCAAGGAAGCACTTTTGATGAACTTAGAAAAATTTCTGCAGAATTTATTTCCTCTGTTAATGCAGACGGAAATGCTATTGGAGGGTTAAGTGTAGGAGAACCTGAAGAAGAAATGTACAGAATAACTGATTTAGTTACTGATATACTCCCCAAAGATAAACCTCGATATTTAATGGGTGTGGGCACTCCTTGGAATATATTGGAATCGATTTCTTTAGGAATTGATATGATGGATTGTGTAATGCCTACTCGAAATGCAAGAAATGGAATGTTATTTACTTGGAATGGTGTTATTAATATTAAAAATAAAAAATGGGCTGAAGATTTTTCTGAATTAGATTCAAAAGGAACATCTTTTGTAGACCATGATTATACAAAGGCCTACCTCAGACATTTATTTTCTGTCAATGAATTTTTAGGAAAACAAATTGCTTCTATACATAATCTTGCATTTTATTTAGATTTAGTAAAAACCGCAAGAAAACATATTATAAACGGAGATTTTTATACTTGGAAAAAATCTATAATCCCTACTCTTAAAACAAGGTTATGATTACGGTTCTTGACAGATATATAATTAGAAATTTTGTAGGAACTTTATTCTTTATGCTTATACTTTTAATTACAATTTTTGTAGTTATTGATATACAAAGCCATTATCAAGAATTTAGTGAAAACAATTTTTCCATTCCTGATACTTTAATTCAATATTATCCTTATTATGTTATTTGGGCTGCTAATATTTTTGCCTCCATATTAGTTTTTATAACTGTAATTTATTTTACTTCTCGTTTAGCCAACAATACAGAAATTGTGGCAATTACAAGTTCCGGAACTAGTTTTTTTAGGTTTTCAAGACCTTATTTATTTGTAGGAATTGTAATTGCAACCGCTTCATTACTAACTAATCACTTTTTATTGCCATGGGCAAATATTAAAAAAAATGAATTTAATGTTAAAACACTTACAGGGAATAGGAGAGAAGCTCATTATGCCAATCAAAATATTTCATCTCAAATATCACCCTCAGAATATCTTTTTGTAAATAGTTATAGCAGACAATCTAAAATTGGATCAGGTTTTGTCTATCAAAAATTTAATGATAAGAGAATATTATTACACGAAATAAGAGCTACCGAAATAAGTTGGTCAGATATAGATTCTTCATATATTTTGAGAGATTTTTATGAAAAAGAAATCTCGCCTCAAGGAAAAATCATATCACTACATAATGGCCCTTCATTAAAAAAACATTTTAATTTTACCCCGGATGAACTGCTTCCTGAAGCTTTCGTAGCAGAAACTATGAACACTCCTGAATTAAATGATTTTATAAAAAAAGAAAAAATGCGAGGAGCTAATAATGTGAATATTTACTTAAATGAATTATACCAAAGAACCAGCTCTTCTGTTGCTGTTCTTATCCTCACCTTTCTTGCTTTATCACTTTCCTCAACTAAAAAAAGAGGAGGTATAGGGATAAATTTAGCCATAGGAATCGCTTGTGCTTTTTTATATATTTTTTCTTTTCAGGCTTTACAAATATTTTCTTCTAAAGGTATTATGCCCTCTTGGTTAGCCGTATGGCTGCCCAATTTCATATTTGGTATTATCACCTTTATTTTATATCTAAAACGTGCATATGCCTAATTATAAATTTATATGAAAAAATTTTTTTTAGCGAATTTTATTGCATTTATTATAGGTATTTATTTTATTATAAGAGCATTTTTTTGGTACATAAATAAAAATGGAAATTTAGAGCAAAATAAATTTTTTGCGTCTATTTATCTTAGTATAGGTATTATTGCTATTCTTATTCAGATTATAGTAAATTATATAAAAAGGAAAAAATAATGACTCATATACTTCAAATAGAAACTTCATCTAAAAACTGCTCTGTCTCAATAGGCACAGATGGAAAACTAAATTGTTTATGTGAAGAAATTTCTCCTGATTTTAAACATAGTGAAAACTTACATACTTTTATTTTATGGGCCTTGGAAGGTGCAGAATTAGAATTAAAAGAAATCCATGCCGTAGCTATTGGAATGGGGCCGGGATCTTATACTGGATTAAGAATCGGATTGGCTTCCGCTAAAGGACTTTGTTTTGGAAATGATATCCCTTTAATTGCGCTAAATTCTTTACATTTCTTAGCTTATCCTTACTTCAAACAAGAATATGAATTTATCATTCCTATAATGGATGCTCGTAGAATGGAAATATATACAACCATTTTTAGTTCTGAAGGGGATATGATAGAGAAAACACATCCTCATATCCTAAATAAACATTCTTTTGAAAATTATAGAAATAAAAAAATTCTTTTTATTGGTGATGCTACCGCTAAAACTGAAAATTTTTTTCAAGATCATAATTTAAATTTTGAACAAGCTTCTTTTATATTATCCTATCCATCTGCTAAAAATATGAGTCAATTATCTTACGAAAAGTATCAACAAAAAGGATTTGAAAATGTTGCTTACTTCGATCCTCTTTATCTAAAAGAATGGGGTAAATAAATTTATTTTTTATAAATTATTTTCTTTAAGCCACGCTTTAATTACTTGTAAACTTTCTTCTGGAGCTTCCAACATACCCATGTGCCCTGTAGGAAGAGTATAATATGAAACATTTGGAAAATCTTTGATTGCTTTTTTTAATTCTTCTGTCTTTACTGCATTATCATATTCTCCAGCAATAACAAAAACCGGTTTCCCTAAATTCTTAATTACCTCAGTACGATCTAACCTTAATCTCATTCCCTTTAAAGATGCAGAAATTCCCACTAATGAAGTTTGAGTAGCCCATGAAATAGCTTCTTCAATTTCAGATTTTAATCTGGGCAAATTTTTTTGTGCAAAAAGGTTTGGAATTGAAAGTCTGAAAAATTCTTTAGGATTTTTAGTTGCAACCTCCGCAGCTTTTAATCTCTGTTCTTTTTTAACCTCATCATCTGCTAACGGAGTAGAATAAAAAAGTCCTAATCCATTTACTTTTGTTTTATATTTATCAGCAAAAGCTAAAGATACATATCCACCCATAGAATGTCCGATAATTATTGCATGTTTTACATTCAAAAAATCTAATACTTCATTAACTCTATCTGATATATCTTCCATTCTATTGACTTCATTTGTCAGATTGGCAGAGTTACCATGTCCAGGTAGATCAATACAGACAACATGATAATTAACTGATAATTCATTTTTAAAATATTCCCATATTTTATGATTTTCTAAAAATCCGTGGAGAAAAACAATTGTATTTCCTTTTCCTTTTTCTGTGAAATATAGCATTTATGTGTTTTTTAGTTTTATTTTTAAATGACTAATAAACTACAAAATTACAACATTTTGGCTTTGTTTTTGATGTTATCCTAATAATATATAAAAAATTAATTATGAAAATTGTAAAATTAATGCTTTTATCCTCTATAGGTTTAATAGCTACTTCTTGCGGAGTAAGTAAAAAACAATTTGAACAAACGAAAGCTGACTATGAGTCTTGTTTGCAAAGGAATGTTGATAAAGACAGAACTATAGCTACTCTACAGGAAAGAAACAACTCTTTAGATCAGCAAATGGACTTAATAAGGAAACAAAATGAAGTACTTCAACAAAGTTTAGCTGATTGTATGGCTAATGGAAAATCAGGAAGTATTAATATTGAAAAATTAATCGGACAGATTAAAGAGTCAAATGATTACATCAAACGTTTAACAGAAGCTAGAGCGAAGAATGATTCACTAAATTTAGCTTTATCTAACAAATTGAAACGTTCATTAGATAATTTAAACGATTCTGATGTAGATGTACAAGTACAAAAAGGAGTTGTATTTATTTCTTTATCTGATAAAATGTTGTATAAATCCGGAAGTTATGAGGTATTACCTAGTGCAGAAAATGTATTAGACAAAGTAGCTAAGATTATTAATGATTATAAAGATTATGACATTCAAGTACAAGGATATACAGATACAGATCCATTTAGAAGTTCTGCTTCCGGTTGTATAAGAGATAACTGGGATTTAAGTGCAATGAGAGCTACATCTATTGTAAAATTATTACAATCTAAATTTGGTGTAGATCCTGCCAGAATGTTAGCTGGTGGACATGGTCAATATCAACCAAAAGTTTCAAATGATACCCCTGCAAATAAAGCAATTAATAGGAGAACAGAAATTGTTATTCTTCCTAAATTAGATCAATTTATGCAACTTATGGATCAAAAAATGAAATAATAAATATAAACTAATAAAATTTATACATATAGAAAGAGTCCTTTATGAGGGCTCTTCTTATTTCACAATAAACTTATTAACATTGTTTTATACCTAAAATTTATTTTTATATTTTTGTGTTCTATATAAAAAATTAATTAATGATGGAAATAGCGGGAAAAATTAAATTAATTTCTGACATACAAACCTTTGATAGCGGATTTAAAAAAAGAGAGGTTGTAATTACTACAGAAGAACAATATCCTCAACATATTTTAGTAGAATTATTAGGCGACAGAACAGAGATCATCAATCCATTTAAGATAGGAGATGATGTGAAAATTTCTATAAATATAAGAGGAAGAGAGTGGGTAAATCCTCAAGGAGAAACAAAATATTTTAATAGCCTTACTGGTTGGAGAATAGAAAAATTACAATCGGAAACTTTTTCTCAACAACCTAACAATCCATTATCTCAACAAATTCCTAATTCCACTTCACCTATATCTCCTGTAATAGAAGATGAAGATGATGACTTACCTTTTTAATTAATAAATTAGAAACAAATTAATTTAATAATATTTATATAAAGCACTTTTTAGGTGCTTTATTTTTTAAAAATGTATTTATTAAATCAAAAACTTATTTTCCCTGATATTTCAAATGCTGATCCAAACGGTTTATTGGCAATTGGAGGAGACTTATCTCCTCAGCGACTCTTACTTGCTTACCAATCAGGTATATTCCCTTGGTATAACTCCGGAGAAATTATACAATGGTGGTCTCCAAATCCCAGATTTATACTTTATCCACAACATTTAAAAATCTCAAAAAACACACACAAATTATTAAAAAACAATTATTTTCAATTTACTGAAAATCAGTGTTTTGAACAGGTAATACAATATTGTTCTAAAATAAAAAGAAAAGGACAATCCGGAACATGGATTACCTCTGAAATGATTGAGGTTTATTGCCTATTACACAAAAGAGGAATTGCTAAAAGTGTAGAAGTTTGGAAAGATAATCAATTAGTAGGTGGTTTTTATGGGATAGACCTTATAACAATATTTTGCGGAGAGAGTATGTTTTCTCTTGTAAGTAATGCTTCAAAATGTGGATTTTCTTATTTTGTCAATAAATATACAAAAAAATACAAAGCAATTGATTGTCAAATATATAGTTCTTATTTAGCACAATTAGGTGCTGTTGAAATTCCTCGAGAGAAATTTAAGGAACTACTAGACGATGAAGCTGTTAAAAATTTGCATTTCAAATAATAGATACCTATATTTGCTCGCTAAATCATAATCAGGCGCACCATGTCAATTCGAAGAAGGAAAAATCAAAACTATGAAACAAAGGAGATTTTAGATTCTCTAAATACTTCTGCTTTAAGTGGCGAAAAATTTTTACAAAAATATGCTAAACCTATTGGTATTCTTTTCAGTATTGTGATTGTAGCTGCATTAGGTTATGTGATTTATGATAATTATGTAGTTACTCCTAAAAATATAGAAGCTTCTGATTTAATGGTAGATGCAGAAAATTTATATAATGAAGGAAAAATTGATCAAGCGTTAGGAGGTAAAGCAAGTGGTATTTCTGGTTTTGTTGACATTGCTGAAGAATATAGTAATACTAAAGCAGGAAAATTAGCTTACCTGTATGCCGGAGTTACACAATTTAAAAAAGGAAATTATCAAAAAGCCTTAGAATACTTCCAAAATTTTGATTCTCCAGATAAAGATTTAAAAGCTGTAAAATACGGAGCAATTTCAGATACCTACGTAGAGCTTAATAATACAACAGAAGCCATGAATTATATAACTAAAGCTGCAAAAGAAAGTAATAATGCTGCTACAGCTTATCAATTTGGAAAAAAAGCAGGGATTTTAGCAATGTCTTTAAATCAAAATGAAAAAGCTTTAGAATTTTTCCAATCTATTCATGATAAATACCCGGATATAGAACAAAATGGGGAAGTTGAAGCCTATATTGAAAGACTTAAATACGCTACAGGAAAACAATAATGGCTACAAATAATTTATCTGCATACGAAAAAAACAAACTACCATCGGCTCATCCATATCGTTTTGGAATTGTAGTAGCTGACTGGAATTCACAAGTAACTCATAATTTGCATAAAGGAGCCGTAGAAACTCTTATAGATCTGGGAGCTAAAGATAGTAATATCGATACAATATTTGTTCCTGGTTCTATTGAATTGGTTTATGGAGCTACCAAAATGTGTAAAAAAAATATATATGATGCTGTTATTGTTATAGGTTGTGTTATTCGTGGTGAAACTGCTCATTTTGATTATGTATGTCAAAGTGTGACTAACGGAATTACTTATTTAAACACACATATGGACACTCCTGTTGTTTTCTGTGTACTTACCGATAACCACATTCAACAATCTTTAGACAGAAGCGGCGGTAAATTTGGTAATAAAGGAGTTGAAGCCGGAGTAGTTGCTTTAAGAATGGCAGCGTTAAAAGAAGAAAGTTAGTATTTGTGAAACTATTTTATTTTTATTTCTTCAATAATTTTATCTGCACCCATTTTTTTAGCTTTATCAGCTAATTTTTTCCCATGCAGTTCGCTATTAACAAATGGGAATACCTCATTTAATAATACTTTATCATTTCCTTCTAAAGATACTATTCCTGCTTTAAAATGCACGTTTTCTCCCTCTATTTTAGCTATTGCCCCAACAGGTGCTGTACATCCTCCTTCTAATTCATTTAAAAAACTTCTTTCTATTTGTACACAAATTTGTGTCTTTTTATGATTTATTTTATTTACTGCTTCTTTTATTTCTGTATTTGTCTTTAATGATGTTACTGTAATTACACCTTGCGATGGGGCCGGAATAATAAAGTCTAAAATTTCATAAGACAAAGGTATATTTAATCTTTTTATAGCTGCTAGGGAAAAAATTGTTGCATCAAAATTTTCAGATTCTAATTTATTTAATCGGGTCTGGATGTTTCCTCTTATATCACCAAATATTACATTAGGATACTGAGATTTCCAAAAAGCTCTTCTTCTTAAACTACTACAACCAACATATAAATCATTAAAATTTCCAATGTTTTTAGAACTGCCAGGATTTCTTATTAATATATCTTGTTCATAATCTCTTTCTAAAAAAGCCGCAATTTCAATAGAATCCGGCAAAATAGTCGGAACATCTTTTAAACTATGTACAGCAATATCCACTTCATTATTTAATAATGCTATATCTAAATCTTTGGTGAAAACACCTACTATATCCATTCGATATAAAGGTTGTATTAAATTTTTATCTCCATGTGAAGATATAGGAATTACTTTTGTTAAATAACCTTGTTTCTTTAATTTCTGTTCTACGGCATATGCTTGCCACATTGCTAAGGGACTTTTTCGGGTACCAATTCGAATCAGATTCATAAAAAATTTTAGAAATTAGAAATTTGTAGTTGAAACATTTCTTTAAACAAGCCTATAGTATCGTCTGCTTTCTCGGGATTTTTTATTAAATAGTTTGCCAACTTATTTGTTATTTTTTGTACAACTTTCTCTGAAAGTACAATTTCTTCATTTGATACCTCTATCTGATCTTTTTTTAAAGTTTTCACTTGATAATCTTTAATTCTTTCTAAATCATTTTTAAACGCATGTATAACTGGCACATACTTCCTGTTTTCAACCCAAATTATAAACTCTTTCATCATTTCTTTAATAATAGCTTCTGCTTTAGGTATTTCTTTATTTCTTTGCTCAAAAGTTTTATTGATTATTTGAGAAAGATCATCAACATTTAATAGGGTGACCTGAGGGAAATCTTTAAGTGAAACAGAAATATTAGCAGGAATAGATAAATCTATTAAAGTGACCGATTTATTAGGAATAAAATTTTCTTTTCTAATAATTGGGAAAGGGGCTCCTGTAGAAACGATAACAATATCTGATTCATTAACAACGGTATGTAATTCAGAATAATCTTTTACCTGTAAATTAAATGCATCTGCCATCTCTTTGGCTTTGGTAAAAGTTCTGTTTAAGAGTGTTATTTGTGGTTTCTTTATATGTTTTAATAAATTTTCACAAGTATTTCTCCCTATTTTTCCAATGCCTATTAATGCAATTTTTTTATCCGAAAGTTGGGAATAATTATTTAATATATAATGCACAGCAGCATAAGACATAGAAGTCGCTCCATTGCTTAATGCAGTTGTACTTTTAATTTTTTTAGATGTTTGTATGCCTGTATTTACTAACCTTTCTAAAAAAGCATTGGTTGTATGGTGTTTTTTAAATCTTTTAAACCATGTTTTTACCTGACCAATAATTTCAAAATCACCTAATATTTGACTTTCTAGGCCTGCTGAAACTCGTAAAAAATGACTAATAGCATCTTGTTCTCTATAAACAGAAATATATTTTTTATAATCCTCTTCAGATACATGAATGTGTTGACAAAATAATGTAATTACATCATTCACACTTTCAGACTGTACATATAATTCTGTACGATTGCATGTAGAAAGTATAAATAATTTAGTTGTAGGAAAAAACAAATTAATCTTATTGCAGAATGATTCAACTAAATCTGAAGGAAAACTAAATTTTCCTCGAATTTTTGCTTCAGCCTTTTCATAACTTAGACTAATTGCATAAAAATTATATTTGTTATTATTTAGCTTATTTTTTTCCATGCTATTAAATGCACACAAATATATTATTCACAAAATTTATAAAATACCTATATTTACAAAAAAATGCCTGTAAAAATCAATTTTACAAAGTTTGGAATAAGTCTAAATAACCAATTTTGTAGTACCTATTCATATAAATATTGATTATTACTTGTTTTTTTAAATAGGATCATGGAATTAAAAAATACCTTTAAAAGTAGGATTAGAGAAAATAAAATAGGATCTGATATTTATCTCGCACTAATTGACAATTACACTGTTTTAACCGATACAATTTCTAAGCCTGTAGATAAACGGTTTGTACAATTTTATTTTTGTACAAAAGGGAGAGCTACATTTCATTTTGAAAATGAAAATCAATATTTATTGAAAGATGGTTATTCTTTATTACTCTACAATCCTAACATTGATATCCCCATTAATATAAGCTTATCTAAAAAATCCAAGCTAGTTATTTTTGTTATAACTATTCAAAATTTGATATCTTATTTTAAAGGGTATTCTGAAAAAATTCCATTTATTAAAAATAAAATTTATGAAAACAGTTATATTGAAAAACCTTTAAGTATTCAGGAAAAACTTATTATTTCGCAACTAGAAGACTATATTTTAGATTGTGAATTTGAAAATTTATATCTGACTTTAAAACTCCACGAAATACTTATTCATTACTTTTCCAGTAGTAATAAAAAAAAACAAGAAAACAAAAAAATGGATGATAAATTGGTTTTACAATTAAATGAAATTAAAAAATTGCTCATGGATAATATAGCTTCCCCTCCTACTTTAAAATCAATTTCATACACTGTAGGATTAAGTGAATACAAAATTAAGGAAGGATTTAAAAAACTTTATGGCAAAACAATTTCAAGTTTCATCTTAGATACAAAATTGGAAATTGGAAAAGATAAATTAGATATGAAAGTTAAACAGGTAAAAGAAATTGCGTATGATTTGGGGTATGAAAATCCCAGTCATTTTATTGAGGCTTTTAAAAAAAAATATGGAATTACCCCTAAGCAATGGATGATGAAATAATTTTTTTTTATTATAAGTATTAAAATTTAATTTGTTTTTAACTTAATAGGAATGTAAATATCTTCTTCTGAATTTAAATTATTATTTTTATATTTTTGTCCTAAAACCTCAAAATGGGGTCTTCTATTATCAACAATATATTTAGATTTAGGAAGCCATTCATTAAATATAGTTTTAAATATAGAAATGTCTTCACTAGATCCTATATAATGAAAAACAGCATATAGTCCCCCAGAAAAAATAAAACTATCCATACCTTCAGGAATTTTACTTATTTGAATAACTTCTACAGCAGCCCATTTTATAAATTTAACTGTTGGATTAAAATCAAAATTTTCAGGATAGATTTGCATAGAAAATAAATCCTGAGAAAAAACATTTTTAATTTCTTTTTTTCTTTTCATAAAACTTTGCCATAAATCATAAGTCAAATTATTAGAAAATGATATTTCTATATTTAAACCAATTAATTTTTTTTCATATAATATCTTTATTTGTGGATTTAAGTGCATTTATTTTAATTATAAGTAAATATATGAAAAATATGTATTCATACTTTATGAATTATATTTATAAAAAATCACTAAAAATAAAAAAACATTTTTTTTACACACATTGAATATAAATCAAGAAGTATTAAATTTTAACTAATAAATCTCATTAATAAATTTATTACTTTTAAAAGTTGATAAAACAACAACCTAATGAAGCAAAAAGAAAAAATCGAATATATTATAAAAGAATTAAACAAACTTTATCCTAACCCTATCGCGCCATTGGAACATCAGGATATTTTTACATTATTAATATCAGTATTATTATCAGCACAAACAACCGATAAAAAAGTAAATGAGGTAACACCTGCTCTTTATAAAGTTGCTCCAAATGCTTTTAAAATGGCAGAATTACCAGAATGGGAAATTAAAGAATATATTAAAGAAATAGGTTTATCTAATACTAAATCGAAAAACATACATAAATTAGCCAATATATTAGTAGAAAAATATAATGGTGAAGTTCCTGAAAGTTTTGATGAATTGGAAGCATTACCAGGAGTTGGTCATAAAACAGCTTCGGTTATAATGAGCCAAGGATTTGGACATCCTGCATTTCCTGTAGATACTCATATACATAGACTTATGAAACTTTGGAAACTTACTAATGGAAAAAACGTAGAAGAAACTGAAAAAGATGCAAAACGTTTATTTCCCAAAGAATTGTGGAATAAGTTACATATACAAATTATTTTCTATGGACGGGAATATTCTCCGGCAAGAGGTTGGAATTTAGAAAAAGACTTTATTACTCGATATCTATTTGAAAATTAATTTTTAATATTTTTATTCTTAATTTTAAAGTATGAAAAACATTGTATTATTATTCGGAGCATTGTATGGATTAACTTCTGTAATTTTAGGAGCTTTAGGGGCCCATGCATTTAAAAAATTGATTTCTTCAGAAAAGTTATTAAGCTTCGAAACCGGTGTCAGATATCAAATGTATAATGCATTAACTTTATTGATCTTAGGGTTTTCTTTATCTTTTACTACAGGATTAGAAAAATGGGCCGGTAGGGGAATTATTATCGGAACTTTTCTATTTTCTGTGAGTATCTATTTTTTATCTTTTTCAGAATACTGGAATATAAATTTAAAAATTCTTGGACCTATTACCCCTATTGGAGGAGTATTTATGATTTTAGGGTGGGGATGCTTATTATTTTACTTTTTTAAATATAGATAAATGCTCTTTAATAAAAGGCTTAACTTTTAAGATAACAAAATCATTAGACAGCATAAGATAAAATTTTGAGGAATCTTTTTTCAACTCACTTTGATAAAAATCATCAAATAAATTAGGTAAAAAATCCTGTAAATGGACGCTTTGATGGAGACTTGTATTTTCATAACATGCTACATCTTTTCTATGAACATATGGAGGATAAATAGTAAATGTAGGTTTTTGGAGTGCCTTCGCAATTAAAACAGCTCTGCTATCATTGCCCATAAATAAAGTGCAATTTTGCATAAAAGAAGCATATTCCCTTACTGTTTTTCCTACAGGCTGTACAAATACCTTTGTGTTTGTATTAAGTAATGAAAGTAATTCATTTATCTGTTTATATTGTGAGGGTAAATAATTAAACAATAAATCTGCTCGATAATTTACCCATATAAAATCTATAAATTTAGCCATATTACCTAAAGTCCATGTATTTTTAACATTAGAACCTAATACTCCTAACATAATTATAGGTCGGGTAAATCGAATCCCGGAATTAATCATTTTTTCTTTGGCTTCCTTTATTTCTTGTTCTGTAAGATATATTTTTGCTTGTGGATCTATAGGAACCGGATTTTCTTTTAAAAATTCCTCTATTACAACTAACCTGTTTTCTAATAGATTACAGGTTTGTGTAACAGGAACGATAACTTTTGTAAATGTTTTATCATAAATTTTATTAAATAAATTTTGCGAAAAACCATATTTCCTTTGCGATTTAGAAAATATAGTAAATAAAAAACTACTCAAATTTTGAGATAAATTTATTAAGATATCATATTTTTCACTTTTTATTAATTTAATATATTTATATAAAAAAAATAAAGACCTTACACGATTACTGTCTATAGCTATAATTCTATCGATATTAGGATTCTTTTGTAAGACTCCCATGTATCTCTTATAACATAAAAAATCAATCTTACTATGTGGATATATTTTTTTTAGGTTATTAGCAATTACACTGGAAACTAAAACATCTCCTATGTTGTTATACTGTATAATCAGAGCTTTCACAAGCCTAACTTTTTCATAAACTATATAGAGACGTTATGTTCTCGTAAAGCATTATTTAAAGATGTTTTTTTATCTGTACTTTCTTTTCTTTTACCTATAATTAAAGCACAAGATACACCGTATTCTCCAGCAGGAAATTTTTTAGTTATAGAACCGGGAATTACTACTGATCTTGGTGGAACATAACCTTTATATTCAATAGGTTCTGAGCCTGAAACATCTATAATTTTAGTTGATGCCGTTAATGTTACATTTGCCCCTAAAACTGCTTCATCTCCAACATGTACTCCCTCCACTACTATACACCTAGAACCAATAAAACAATTATCTCCTATAATAACCGGAGCTGCTTGTAAAGGTTCTAAAACCCCACCAATTCCTACTCCTCCACTTAGGTGTACATTTTTTCCAACTTGTGCGCAACTTCCTACTGTTGCCCAGGTATCTACCATAGTTCCTTCATCAACGTAAGCTCCAATATTCACATATGAGGGCATCATAATAACCCCTTTAGAAATATAAGCACCTTTTCTTGCTGTAGCCCCGGGAACTACTCTTACTCCTTTTGCCGCATAATCTCTCTTCAATGGAATTTTATCATGGAATTCAAAAATACCTAATTCAAACGTTTCCATATTTTTAATCGGGAAATATAATACTACTGCCTTTTTTATCCATTCATTTACCTGCCATTTTCCATCTCCTAAAGGTTTTGCTACTCTCAATTTCCCTGAATCTAATAACTCTATCACTTCATTAATTGCCGTATGGTATTTGCTCTCAGATAACAGAGAACGGTCTTCCCAAACTTTTTCAATAGTATGTTGTAAATCTTTCATATTCTTATTTTAAATGGCAAATTTAATAATTTCACACTAGTCTTAAGTGTTATTTTTCATTTATATTCACTATAAGTCTCTAATTTAAAAAAGAGCGTCATAAAATGAAAAAATAGAAAATATACCTAAAAGAATCAAATAGTAATTTCTATTTGTCGAATATTTATTAATTATTTCCTGAAATAAATAAAAACCTATAGATACTAAAGAAACTAAAAAGCAGCACAAAACTCTTGTGCCAGAAGCATATAGAGTAGGAGAGAAAGTCATCATAATACATGTCAATATTCCTGCTAAATATAGTGTAAGTATAAATTTATTTTTTTTACTTACCAAATAAGAACATGTTATTAACATGCCTAAAAAAGAAAACCATAAAACAAAAGGAAAAATAGTAAATAAAAAACGCCCGGACAAAATATTAAAATTGGGGTTTTTAAAACTTATATTATTAATTGTTTCAAATTCAAATAATATTGGATTTTTTAATAGCAATAAAGATACTACTGTCAAAATAAATATCAAAAAGAGTTTTTTCAAAAAAGAATCTTTCATTAAATTAAAAGTTAAAATACTTAATATAATAAAAATAAATTTCAAGTTAACAATTACTACTTCACAAAACCAAATAACTCCAATTTTTATACGAGAAGATAACGGAATTTTATCAAAACCAGGATACCATTTAATTATTTCACTTTTATATCTTACTGCATTACCTGGGGCAAATAACATAAACAATATACCAATTATCATAATAACCGTAATTAAAATTAAATAGATAGAAAATTGTTTATATTTGTTATAAATAAACAAATGAAAATAAATCATTATTATAATAATAAAAATTGAAATTTGTTCATTAGATATAGATAGACAAAGTGTTATTATTATTCTTAATATATTTACTAAAATATTACTATTATTAAGTTTGATTTTTTTATTTCTAAAATAGTAATCTGAATAAGGAATTAATACAAAAAGTCCCATGGATATAGGCCATAAATAGTTTATTGAACCTGTTGCCCAAAAAAAAGCTGTCTCAAAAATTGAAAAAGATGAATACCATAATAAAGAAATTATAACTGTCATATCATAAATTAAAACTTGATACTTGAAAAACCTTATCATTGAATAACATAGTAAAAGCAAAAACATAGTGTTAAAAATTTTCCATATGTTAACATTAAAATGAAAGATATAATAAGTAACAGCATCTGGAAATAATCTTGCAGACCAATTCATATATCTAGAATTTAAATAATCCCAAAATAAAAATTCATTTCCTATATTTTTATAAGCTAAATCGTCATTACCAGGAAAAAATCCAAAATTAAACCTGCGATTAAATAAAAAGAAAACTAAAAATAAAATTATCCAAAATATTATTTTTTTATTAAGTAAAAAATTATAATTTAGTAGTTGTTTTTTCATTTTAGTAGTTGTTTTTTCGTTGTTTTGATATTCTTATTACAAGAATTTTATTTAACAAATATAATTTTTATTATTAAAAAATTGGGCATCATATAATTTTTTATAATATCCCCCTTTCTCTAAAAGATCTTTATGCTTTCCAATTTCAATTATCTTTCCATGATCCATGACAATAATTTTATCAGCATTTATTATGGTTGCCAAACGGTGTGCAATAATAATTGATGTACGGTTACCTGTAAGTTTATCTGTAGCTCTTTGTAATAATTCCTCGGATTTCGTATCTATAGAGGATGTAGCCTCATCCAAGACTAAAATAGAAGGATTGTATAAATAAGCACGCAAAAAAGATATTAATTGCCTTTGCCCTAAGGAAATAGAAGACCCTCTTTCACTCACTTCATAATTATATCCATTTGGAAGGCTCATAATAAAATTATCAATTTGTATTTCTTTAGCCGCTTTACGTATCTCATCATATGTTATATTTTTATTTCCAAGAGAAATATTTTCCAATATCGTATCATTAAATAAAAATACATCCTGTAAAACTACGGCAATATGAGAACGCAAATTCTGTAATTTATACTCTTTTATATCTGTTCCATCTATGTAAATATGCCCATCTGAAATATCATAAAAGCGACTTAATAAATTTATAATTGTAGATTTACCTGCTCCGGTTGCTCCAACAATAGCTACCTTTTCTCCGCTGGAAACATTAAAAGACAAATTTTGTAATATTTCTTCTCCTTCTTTATAGGAAAAAGATACATTTTCAAAACGGATATCTCCTTTAATGAAATCTTTTTTTACATTTCCCTTATCAGGAATTTCATGATTGGAATCTAAAACTGTAAAAACTCTTTCTGCACCAACAATCCCTCTTTGTATTGTATTAAACCTATCTGCTATCTGTCGCATTGGTCGAACAAGCATATTAATGTATGAAGTAGTAAAGGCAATCACAACTCCCGGAGAAATATTATGAGCAGTCAATGCATCATATCCTGCATACCAGATCATGACCCCAATAGCAATTCCTGTAATAATATCTACAATAGGGAAAAAAAGTGAAAAGTAAAAAACAGTCTTTAAATATGCTTTTTCTAATTTCTCATTTATTTTGAAAAAATTATTATATTCTTTTTTTTGTTGATTAAAAACCTGAACAATTGTCATTCCTGTTAATCTTTCTTGTACAAAAGTATTTTGATTGGCAGTTTGAGTTCTTTCTTCTGAAAAAGCCTTTTTAATCGCTTTTTGAAAAACTCTGGTTATTATCAGCATAATA
Organism: Apibacter adventoris; assembly: GCF_002964965.1. NCBI lineage: Bacteria > Pseudomonadati > Bacteroidota > Flavobacteriia > Flavobacteriales > Weeksellaceae > Apibacter > Apibacter adventoris. The sequence continues at coordinate 28,990 of NZ_PSZN01000006.1, read as the reverse complement.
GGAAAAATAAACATGGCTATGGTTGCTAATTCCCAATTAATCCAATACATTGTTCCTACAACAAAAATAATTCGTAAAATATCTCCTAATACCATTAAAATACCATCAGTGAAAATTGTAGAAATAGTTTCTATATCTGAAACTGATCGCGTTACTAATACTCCTATAGGCGTTCTATCAAAAAAAGCCGATTTAAAATAAATCAATTTCTTATACAATTTAATCCTTAAACTTCGTATTACATTCTGTGCTACAAAATTTGAGGAGTACACTAATAAAAATTGAAAAACGACTTCGGCTATAAGCAATAAAAAAATAAATAATAAAGTTTGATATAAATCTAAATAACTTTTATTTTTTAAAATATCTATGTCAATAGATCTACTAATTAAAACTGGGCGATAAGAGGAAACAAACGCCAAAATTATGGCTACAAATATTGTAGAATAAAACCAAAATGTGTTTTGGCTACCCAACTTTACTAAACGGGAAAGCGCTTGCCCTGTACCTACTTCAGAAATTTTATTTTTGGGCCTATTTTTCATAATAAATACTTTCAGGATATTCAATTTCCACCAAGGTTAGTCCTTGAGCCGGAGCAGAAGTAGAGGCAAATTTACGGTCCTTTTTTTCAATAATTTGTCTGAAATTTTCAACATCTAGCTTTCCTCTACCTACATCTATTAAAGTTCCTACAATTGCCCGTACCATATTACGTAAAAATCTATTCGCAGAAATAGTAAAAATAAGCTCTTCCTCTTTCTGTTCCCAAAAAGCTTTATAAATATTACAATTATTCGTTTTATTATCTGCATGTAGTTTAGAAAAACTTGTAAAATCTTTATAATGCAATAGCAATTGGGCAGATTCATTCATTTTATCTATTCTAAAATCATAATAATAAAACTGAGCGTTAAACTCTTGTTTAAAAGGATTTTTATAAGTAGATATGTAATATTTATAGGTCCGTTTTAATGCATCAAAACGAGCATGGGCTGAATTTGAAACTTTAAAAATATTTCTAATTGCAATATCTGAAGGTAGGTAAGAATTTAATCTTTTAACCAAGTTTTTGGGAATATCATCATCATAATCAAAATGTGCAAACATTTCTTTTGCATGAACCCCAGTATCAGTCCTTCCTGCTCCAATAGTTTTAATTTCCTTATTAAGTAGCAAGCTGAGCGACTTTTCTATTATTTCTTGTATGGAAATTTGCTCCGGTTGACGTTGATATCCATAATAATGAGTTCCATTGTAAGAAAATTGTATGAAATAACGCAAATTTATTGTATTTTTAATGCAAAAATATTGAAAAAAATTTTACTTCTCTCAGATAGTCATTCTTATATCGATGAAAAAATTATACATTATGCTTCACAAGCAGATGAAGTATGGCATGCAGGGGATATTGGAGATATAAAAGTTTCTGAAGCTTTACAAAAAGTTTCTCCGGTATTGCGTGCTGTATATGGAAATATCGATGGCACAGAAATAAGAAAAGAATTCCCTCTAAATCAACGCTTTTTTTGTGAAAATGTAGATGTATGGATTACCCATATTGGTGGATATCCAGGAAAATATGCACCAGCCATACGAGAAAAAATATATAAATCTCCACCGAAACTTTTTATTTGTGGACATTCCCACATATTAAAAGTAATGAATGATAAAAAACTAAATTTACTACACATGAACCCCGGAGCTATAGGTATTTATGGTTTTCACAAAGTACGTACTATGCTTCGATTTGAAATAGATAAAAATAAAATACAAAATTTGGAAATAATTGAGTTTTAAACTTATTTAGTTATTTATTAAATTAAACAATTATATTTAACCATTATTTTAATTTGCTCACAAATGAATTATTTATTTGAAAAACATAAGAAGTCCATTGCTTATAATCTTTTTTTTTCTTTTTTATTTGTTTTGCCCCTTTTATTAGCTAATACTCCTTATGAAGATGATCTTCATAGAGACTTATATGGTGTAGGTTTAAATAACGGGCATGGCAGGTTTATAGGATCTATCTTATTGAGTATATTTTCTTTTAACCAAACATATTGCTTTAGCTGGTTTCCTTTTTCTTCAATATTTACATTTGCATTATTTGGGATTTCTGGCTTATTAATGAGTAATTTACTTCATATTGAAGAAAATAAAACTTTGAAGCTCTCATCGTTTATTATTTTGTGCTCTCCTTTTTTATTACATAATTTATCATATAGATATGATATTAATATGTCTCTATCATTTTTTGTTTTAATTATCCCTTTTTTCTTTAAACAAAAATTTTATTTTTTAACATTATCAATTCTTGCTATTTATTTTTCAATGGCCCTTTATCAAGCTTCTACTTCTTCATACCTCATAATTTCTATTATTTATTGCCTCTCAAAAAATGACAAAAATAAAAATTTTAAAATTTTAAATTTCTTTTTCTTATCACTCTTGTCATTTGCAATTGCATGTATATTATACAAAATAACTCTTATTGTTTTTAATATACCCATAACTTATAGGGGTATTGAAACTATATTTTTAAAAAGAGACTTTTTTGTTTTATTAAAAAATAATTTAGTTATTTATCTTGATTCTCTATCACCAATTACTAGCATAAAATATCTAATATCTATTTCTCTTTTTATTATATTATCTTTAATTAGTTTAATATATTATATCTTAAAAAATAAAAATTATTTTTTAATTATTAAATTAACAATAAGCAGTATATTAATTTTTTTTCTTATTGATGGAGTAAACTTATTTATTACCCCAACAGTTACTGACCCTAGAACATTAATAGGATACTCATTAGTCTTATATGTTCCGGCAATTTTTTTAAATAAAATAAAATATTCTAATTTAAAATTAATATCTTATTCCATATTGCTTATTTATTCCTTCCTTGCTATGTCAAGTTATTGTATATTTTTAAATAATCATGAAAAATATATGGCTTCTATTAATAATATTATTGATAGTAATTTTAAAAATCAGAATTCTAATACTAAACGCATAATTATTGGACATATTATCCCTACTAATAACAAAATAATTTATAAATCTTTTCCTATTATAAGAAGAATTGAACCTTCTAATTGGTATAATCATATTAGGCTAAACAGCTATTATGGTTATAAAAGACCCAATAATAAAGAAATGGACAAATTCAATAATAAAAATGAGCAGATAAAATTTGATATAAAATGGGAGAATCAAAATCTAACAATTAGAGGAAATGATTCTTTGATATTAATAATAAGTAAAAATTAATTATTTATTCAATTTTAAATATTTTATTAAACACATCTAAATTCTATAATACAAACACGTGTTACATTTAGAGAAAAATAAATATCATTGATTATCAGTAAAACAATATTCCCAATTTGAGGAATTATATTCAAAATAATCTCAAATACCTTAAAAATTTAAAACTAGTATTAAGAAAATTCTGAGCATAAATTTATATGTTTGATATTGATGGAATTATATTTATAAATACGCTACGTATTATATAAATAAAATAACTATTATGTAAATATATTTTTTATAAATAATTACAATAAATCTTTTTTAAAAACAAAATAATATAAATTAAAAAAACACATGTTAAATTATGGGGATATATTGATTTTTTTTAATTTTATTTTTACCTTTACCCTATAAAAAATATATCTTTATGTCAACTTTACGATTTTCCGCTCTAAAAAAACTTCCTTATTTGCAACCTAGACGCATAGAAGTTCCTAAAAAATTATCTGAATTATATTGTGAACATGTATTCTCAGAATCAACTATGAGAGAATATTTAACGAAAGATGCTTATCAAAGCATATTAGATGCCATCAAATTTGGTAAGAAAATCAATCGTGAGATTGCTGATCAAATTGCTGTAGCAATGAAAGATTGGGCCCTCTCTAAAGGCGTTACGCACTATACCCATTGGTTTCAGCCTTTAACAGGAGAAACTGCTGAAAAGCATGATTCATTTTTTACACCTATTGGCGAAGGCAGAGCTATTGAAAGATTTAATGGATCTTTATTAATTCAACAAGAACCAGATGCTTCCAGCTTTCCTAATGGAGGAATAAGAAATACTTTTGAGGCTAGAGGATACACTGCATGGGATCCTACTTCTCCTGCTTTTATTATAGATACCACTTTATGTATCCCGTCTGTATTTGTTTCTTATACTGGAGAAACATTAGATTATAAAACTCCTTTATTAAAAGCTTTACAAGCGGTTGATGAGGCAGCTACAGATGTTTGTCAATCTTATTTTGACAAAAATGTTACAAAAGTACATTCAACTTTAGGCTGGGAACAAGAATATTTTTTAATTGATTCATCATTATTCCAAACACGTCCGGATTTAGTGCTTACCGGAAGGACTCTTTTGGGGCATGCTCCTGCTAAAGGACAACAATTAGAAGATCATTATTTTGGTTCCATTCCTACTCGAGTAAGAAATTTCATGAAAGAATTAGAAATTGATTGTATGAAACTAGGAATTCCTGTAACTACCAGACATAATGAAGTAGCCCCTAATCAGTTTGAACTGGCACCTCTTTTTGAGGAAGCTAATTTAGCTGTAGATCACAATTCTTTATTAATGGATGTTATGAAAAAGGTAAGCCGTAGGCATGGATTAAATATTCTTTTGCATGAAAAACCTTTTGATGGTGTCAATGGAAGTGGAAAACATAATAATTGGTCTTTAAGTACCAATACGGGTGATAATCTTTTAAGCCCAGGAAAAAATCCTAAAAAAAATCTACAATTTTTAACTTTTTTTGTAAATACAATTAAGGCTGTTCATGATAATGGAGATTTATTAAGAGCTGCTATCGCCTCAGCAGGTAATGATCATAGATTAGGTGCTAATGAAGCTCCACCTGCTATTATCTCTGTCTTTATAGGCTCCCAATTAACAAATGTATTAGACGAATTGGAAAAGGTAACTAAAGGAAAACTATCTCCTGATGAAAAAACAGATTTAAAACTAAATGTAGTAGGTAAAATCCCAGAGTTATTATTAGATAATACTGATCGAAACAGAACATCGCCATTTGCATTTACAGGAAATAAATTTGAATTCCGAGCAGTAGGTTCTCAAGCTAATTGTGGTGAACCTATGACTGTTTTAAATGCAATTGTTGCCTATCAATTAAGAAAATTTAAAAAAGAAGTAGATACCTTAATTGAAAAAGGATTGAAAAAGGATGAAGCTATTTTTAATGTTTTAAGAGACTACATTAAAGAGTCTAAAAATATTCTTTTTGAAGGTGACGGATATAGCGATGATTGGGTAAAAGAAGCCAAAAAAAGAGGTTTGGAAAATAGAAAAACTACTCCAGAAGCTTTAAAATTTGAATTAGAAAAGAAATTTATTTCTATTTATGAAGAATTAGAAATATTAAGCCATAAAGAAATTGAAGCTAGAAATGAAATTAAATTAGAAAAATATTCTAAAATGATTTCTATTGAGGCTAAAGTACTAGGTGATATTGCCAGAAACCATATTATACCTGTTGCCGTAGATTATCAAACAAAACTTATTGAAAATGCTAAAGGTCTTAAAGAGATTTTCGGTGAAAAGGAAATGAAGTCTATGTGTACGGAACAACTGGATTTAATTAAAAGAATATCTACACATATTACAGAGATTAAAAGTAATGTTGATAAATTATTTACTGAAAGGGATAAAGCCATTAATATTACAAACCCGGCTAAACAGGCTGAAGCATTTTGTAATAAAGTAAAACCTATTTTCAGTTTAATAAGGGAACATTCTGATGCTTTGGAAATGCTTATTGATAATGAAATGTGGCCTCTTACTAAATACAGAGAATTATTATTTACAATAAGATAAATTACTTAAAAAGTTTCAATAAAAAATGGATCCATAGTGTTATGGATCCATTTTTATTTATTATGTATATAAATAGACTTCAGACTATCAAAAATCATATTTTATTACTTTGTTATTATTTATTTTTGCCCCCTTACAAACGTTAATTAAAACCAATTATTGTAAAATATGGCAAAACCAGAATTTAAGTATCAGGCTACCTTTGAACAGGGAAAAGATACAACCGAGTATTACTTACTATCTAAAGATTATACTTCAACTACTTTTTTTGAAGGAAAAGAAATACTGAAAATTGATCCTGAAGGACTTACACTATTAGCTCAACATGCTTTTCATAATGTTGAATTTTTACTTCGGCCGGAACATCAACAACAAGTAGCAAAAATATTGTCTGATCCTAAATCGAGCGAAAACGATAAATTTGTTGCTCTTACCTTTCTAAGAAATTCTGAAATTTCAGCTAAGGGAATATTACCTTTTTGCCAAGATACTGGAACTGCTATAATTGTTGGAAAAAAAGGTCAACAGGTATGGACCGGGGGCAATGATGAAGAAGCTTTATCAAAAGGCGTATTTAACACTTTCACTTATGATAATCTCCGTTATTCTCAAAATGCGCCTTTAGATATGTATAAGGAAGTAAATACAGGATGTAATCTTCCCGCTCAAATTGATCTATATTCAGTAAAAGGTGATGAATATAAATTTTTATTTGTTGCAAAAGGAGGTGGATCTGCTAATAAAACTTACCTATATCAAGAAACAAAGGCTTTATTAACTCCTGAAAAATTATTCCCATTTTTAGTGGAAAAAATGAAATCTTTAGGAACTGCTGCCTGTCCTCCCTATCACATTGCTTTTGTAATTGGAGGAACATCAGCAGAAACTAATTTAAAAACAGTAAAACTTGCTTCAACCAAATATTATGATAATCTGGCTACTTCTGGAAATGAGGGTGGACGCGCGTTTAGAGATTTAGATATGGAGCAAAGACTTTTGGAAGCAGCTCAAAAACTTGGATTAGGTGCTCAATTTGGAGGTAAGTTTTTTGCTCATGATATACGTGTTATACGCCTACCTCGTCATGGAGCCTCTTGCCCTGTAGGTATGGGCGTTTCTTGTTCTGCAGATAGAAATATTAAAGCAAAAATAAATAAAGAGGGTATTTGGTTAGAAAAATTGGAAGATAACCCTACTCGGTTAATTCCTGAAAAATACAGACAAAAAGGAGAAGCTGGAGGAATTAAAATAGACTTAAACCGTCCTATGAAAGATATTTTAGCTGAACTTTCTCAATATCCTGTTTCTACACGTTTATCTTTAACAGGTACAATAATTGTAGGGAGAGATATAGCTCATGCCAAATTACAAGAAAAATTGGATAAAGGAGAAGATCTTCCTCAATATATAAAAGATCATCCTATTTATTATGCTGGTCCGGCTAAAACACCTAACGGATATGCTTGTGGATCTATGGGTCCTACTACAGCAGGAAGAATGGACTCTTATGTTGATTCCTTCCAATCTCATAAAGGAAGTCTAATTATGATTGCTAAGGGTAATAGAAGCCAACAGGTTACTGATGCATGTAAAAAACATGGGGGTTTTTATTTAGGAAGTATAGGAGGACCTGCAGCAATTCTTGCTCAAAACAGTATTAAGAGTCTAGAGTGTGTTGAATATCCTGAGTTGGGCATGGAAGCAATTTGGAAAATAGAAGTTGAGAATTTTCCTGCTTTTATACTTGTAGATGATAAGGGAAACGATTTTTTTCAACAAATTAATCAACCAAATTGCTCAAACTGTTAAAAAATCTAATTTTTTCTTTATTTAAAGTAAATAAAAAAACAGCTCATAAATGGAGCTGTTTTTTTATTATCTAAATTTATAATTTATGACTGGTCTTAAATTTTTCAAATGTTTCTAAAGAATAATCCGGACAAGCCCCTTCGCTATTAGTTATAAATGCACCTAAAGATATAGCATTTTCTATAGATTCATTAACAGAACTTCCTTTTACTTTTTTTGCTAAAAATCCGGCTAAAAAAGAATCTCCACTGCCTACTGTATCTTTTATTGCTACTTTAATAGCCTCTGCATAGATATAGTTATCCTTATCATGATACACAGCCCCTTTACTACCTTTAGTAATGATTATTGCTTCAAGATTAAAATATTTTCTAACATATTGTACTGCTTTTTCTTCTGTAACATATTCTACTCCGATCCAATCTAAAAGCTGTCTTAATTCAGATTTATTCATTTTAACTAAATTCGATTTTTTCATAAACTGAACAATATCTTCCTGAGAAATAAAAGGTGGACGAAGATTTATATCAAATACTTTATATGGCGCAATGTCTAATAATTTTTGGAGTGTTTGCTTTGAAATATTATTTCTTGTTCCTAAACTGCCAAAAACAAAAGCCTCAGTATTTTTTACTAAGTTCACATATTGATCTTTCCATTCTATAAAATCCCAGGCTACGGGTTCTACAATAGTATAGTGAGCTTCATTATTTTGATCAATTTTAGCAATAACAGTACCTGTATCATGATTGGGATCTATTTGGCACTCATTTACACTTATGTTTGCATTAGATATTTTCTCAAGTAATTCTTTTCCTAAATCATCATTTCCTACACGGCTTATCATTCTAGCGTCAATCCCCATTTTATTAAGATTATAGGCAACATTGAAAGGAGCTCCTCCTATTTTTCGCCCTTTAGGAAAAATATCCCATAATATTTCTCCGAAACAAACTATGGTTTTTGTACTCTCATTTATCATTTCTTTATGTTTTTTATTGTTAATTTTATCTACACAGATTTTCCTATTATTATTTCAGAATTATAAACTATTTGTTGTTGTAATAAGTTTGTCTTTTCAATTTTTTCTATTAAAAGCTCAACTGCTTTTTTAGATATTTTTTTAATTGGCTGCTTTATATGTGTTAAAGGGACCCTAAAAATATCAAATGCCTCTGATTCATCAAAGGTTACAAGGGCAAGCTCTTCAGGAATTTTTATATCTAATGTTGATAATTTTTTTAATGCTGCTATAGCCAATTTATTACTGGTAAAAAAAAGAGCATCAGTAGTCATTAAATTCAGTTCATCAATAGCTTTATATACTTCTGATTGTGTCTTAGATTCTTCTATATAAATAATTTTTTCAGAATCCAGATATATTTTACTATCCTTTAACGCTTTTTTATATCCTTCTACTCTATTTTTTAAATTTTCTAAATTTTTTTTATATGAAAAAATCGCAATGTTTTTTTTTCCTTTATTTATTAAGTAATTAACAGCTTGATAAGATATTTCAAAATTATTAGTGACTATGGAATCTATTTCCATATTATCTATAGGTCTATCAATTAATACTACCGGAGCTTTAGTTTCTACCAAATTATTAATTATATTTTCTGAGTTTTCAACTGGAGCTATTATAAATCCGTCTACTTGTCTTTTTTGAAATAAATCTATAAGTTGTTTTAATTTTTCTTCATTTTCATCTGAACTTCCAATTAATAGCATGTATCCTCTTTTGGAGGTTTCATCTTCAATAATTCTTGCTACTTGAGAAGTAAAAGGGTTAGCTATGTCTGCAACCAATAAAGCTATTGTATTGGTCTTATTAGATTTAAGACTTTGAGCTATTTTATTTGGTTTATAATTTAGTTCTGCAGCAATTTCTTTTATTTTTTTTGCTGTTTCTTTATTTATGCGATTTACAAATTTATCATTAAGTACATAGGATACTAAAGCAATAGATACGCCTGCCTTTTCTGCTATATCTTTAATTGAAGCTCTTTTCATTTAGATTTCAGTTTATTAATTATCTGGAATTATCCAGCCCTAATTCTTTCTCAATTTGTTCTAAAGATTTCCCTTTAGTTTCTGGTATCCAAATTTTAACGAAAATAAATGCTAATATCGTAAATACTTCAAAAATAGCGAATAAATATTCAAAACTTATTCCTTTAATGATAGGAGCAAATTGTATTGTAAAAAATGTACAAAGCCAGCTTATTGCAGTAGAAAAAGACATTGCTATACCTTTAATTTTGTTAGGATAAATCTCTGATATAATTACCCACATTACAGGAGCAAAAGAAGCTGCAAAAAAAGATATATAAATTAGTAACGCAATAAGAACCCCAAAACCATTTTGTATAGGTTTTGAAAATTCATAGGTTAAATAGCCTAGTGATATAGCCATACCTATAGCTCCCCATAATAAAAGTGTTTTACGACCTTTTGTATCTACTAGCCTTAAGGCTATAAATGTCATTAAAAAATTAACTAACCCTACTATCATCGATTGAAATAAAGAATCATTTTGAGCAGATCCTGCTGCTTGAAATATATCTGGAGCATACATAATAATTGCATTTATTCCAGTAATTTGTTGAAAAGCAGCTATAAGTGTTCCTATTAAAACCACTTTTCCCGTACTTCCTTTAAACAATTTGCCAATAGATATTTTTTCTCTATTTTTTTCTGAATTAATTATTTGTTTCATTTCTGGTAAATCGGTTTTTACCATCTCATCACCTCCAATTTTTCTTAAAATTTTAATGGCTTCTTCAACTTTATTCTTGGAAATTAACCATCGAGGGCTTTCTGGAAAATCGATTAAAAGAAAAACCAAATATAAAAATCCAAATAAAGCAGGCATCACAAGCATATATCTCCAACTATCATCGCCCAGATTAATTAACAAAAAATCAAAAACATATGCTAATAAAATACCAATTGTAATGGCAAACTGATTTAGGGAAACTAATGTACCTCTTTTTTTTGCAGGAGATATTTCAGAAATATACATAGGCCCAACTACTGAGGTTGATCCTACAGCAAGACCTGATAAAACTCTAAAAAATATTAGTATGGCAGATGATGTTGCTAAAGCACATCCTAAAGCAGATAAAATATATAAAATTGCAGTAATAATCATAACTGTTTTTCTTCCCAACCTATCTGCTATATTCCCAGTAAACAAAGAACCTAATAAACAACCTATGGTTAATAAGGCTGCAACAGTCCCTAATCCACTATCAGTAAGGGAAAATTCATTTTTAATCATATCATTGGCGCCAGAAATTCCAGCCATATTAAGACCAAATATTAAACCTCCGTTTACAGCAACAAAAGTTATCCAATATAAATATTTATTCATCGTATAAAAATATTTCACATTTTAAATATGCAAAAATAAAAAATTTAAACGTTTAAACACATATTATTTTCATGTATTTAATCACAAAGCAATAAAAATATAAAAACAATTAATAAAATTATCTCATTAGAACATAAAAAAAACCTTTAATAAATATATATTAAAGGGTTTTTTATTATGTAATTAAACTATTATTTTTTACTTATTATATCAATTATAATAATTCTTCTTTTTAGGTTTTGTTATTTTAGGAGGGTAATTTTTAACTAACGCATTAATGTTTTCTTGAAATAAAGTTGTTTTAGAATTGGAATATTTATTATAATCTACTGTATTTGAGAATTTAGAAGTCCAGATTAATTGGTTAGTTTGGGCATTATCCATATCTATTTGAAATGTGTAATTTATAATTCTTTTTTTTATGGGAATTCCTATATTGGTTCCCAAACCAAACCATCCACTACCTCCACCAACACCTAAATTTACGGTATTAACATCATTTCCCTCGGCAATTGAAACCATAACAGCTATATAAATATCTGGATTATCTGAAGTTCTTTGTAGCCCTTTAGTAATTAAAGAATTATCAAGATTTCTCATGAAATTTAAACTATCAATTTGATTTAATTGAATGCTGTTATTTGTATAATAATCATAGGTTTTTATGTTAGTAAAATTTGTATTTGTATCGTAATCTACAGTAGGTTTTATTGACTGGCAATTTATAAAAAGGAAAAAAGAAAGTCCTAATACAATAATTATTTTCATGTATTTAATTATTTTCATTATTAAAGCAAATTTAATAATAATACTCTAAGTATAATACATTTTTTTTGTTCATTCTATTTCTGTGATTCTTGTCATATTTGTAAAGGTTTGTTAACTTTTATGAGATACAAAAGGTAATAACTTTATATTTTTGCAAAAATTTTTTATCTAAAATTTAAATTTATGGACGAACCGTCTATCAAGATTAAATATGCAAGTGAATTGCTATCAGATGTAGCTGTAACTTTAATGATGAGTGGAGCTAATACTTCTCGTATAAAGAAAAATACGCAACGTATTGCTGATGCTTTAGATTTTGAAGCAGATTTATTCATTTCTTTATCCGGTGCTGTTTTAAGTGTTAGAGACCGAACAACTAATGAAATGCATACTATTGTAAGAGCTATTCCTCATGTTGGGGTTAATTTTGAAATAGTTTCTGAAATTAGTATCCTTTCCTGGAAAACTATTCAGGAAAAATATGATCTTCAAAAAGTATATGAACAACTCCAAAAAATTAAAAAAATAGCTCATTATCCTAAGCCTGCCATATGGTTTTTTGTAGGTCTTGCAGGAGCTAGTTTGAGCCGGATTCTTGGAGGAAGCTGGTTAGAATTTTTTGTTACTTTTATAGCTACTGTTTTAGGATTAATTGTTAGGCAATTTTTAACAGAAAAACATTTTAACATTTTCATTGTTTTTGCAACAGCTTCTTTTACAGCTGTTTCTACAGTAAACATATGTAGGATTATTACTGATTCTGATTTAAAAAGTGCATTTGCAGCCAGTGTTTTATTTTTAATTCCGGGAGTTCCTTTAATTAACTCTTTTATAGATATTCTTGAGGGATATATTTCTCAGGGTATCTCAAGAGGTATTCAAGGTTCTGTATTAATATTTATGATTGCTCTCGGTTTATTTTTATCATTATTTATATTTGGTTATGAATTTTTTAATTGATTTTTTTTCGTCTACGCAAGTATCTTTAGGTGAAAAGATATTTTGGTCTATGTGGGTGTCTATTGGTTTTGCCGTTATATTTCGAACCCCTAAACGTTCTATGTGGGTCGTAGCAGTGCTCGGAGCTATAGGATTTAGTTGTAGAGCCTTTCTACTAATCTATTTTAAAGATCAAATTGTTTTTGCAAGTTTTACTGCTGCCAGTTTAGTAGGTGTATTAGGTGTTTACTTTGCTCATAAAGTACATACACCTCCTATTGTTTTTACTATACCAGCCGTTATAAATATAATCCCAGGAAAACCCGGTTACGAATTTATGATTTCTCTTATTGAAGTTATTTCTTTAAAGGAAGGAGAGGTTCTTCAATTTGAATATTTAGTTGAAATGATTGAAAAATCTGCTCGTACAGGCTTTACATTATTATCTCTTGCCTTTGGAGTAGTTTTTCCTCTATTAATATTTAAAACTGCCTCTGTCAAAAAAACCAGTTTAAACCAATTTTTTATAAATAAAAATAAAAATATTTAAAATTTATATCTTTATTTATAAAACGATAAATATGTATGTATCTAATAAATTATTATAGAGAAGTATTTATAATTTATATTTATATTTATTTTGTGGAAATAATTTTCATTATTTACAAATTAACCAGATAAATACGATTACAATTTTAGTTCAATAAATTATAATAAATTTATTGAACTAAAATTATTTCTTTTAAACTCAAAAGAGTTAAAATAATAAATCTATTCTGATTAAAATAGGTGAATTATAAAATTTCATATAATTATTTATAATAACCACAGAGTTTAAAATAAAAAAGCATAACAAACTTACAAGAAATACAAACATTTCTGTTCGTATTTCTTGTACTTTCTTCTTTTCTATTCAATTTCTCCCAATACTATTAAATCTTTCTTATCAGAACGTCCAGGTCTATAATAAACATCTCCTTTTATTTCTGCCGGAATTTTATATACTAAATTAGTTGTTTTCTTAGTTAATGGATTAATCTGTTTAAGTGACAATCCCCAACCATCTAATAGTATTGTTTCTGAGTGATCAAATTTATATTGTTTCCCATTATAATTAATCAACACTTCTCCATCCATTAACATCCTGCTTTCATCACTTATATTTTTGAAGGTAGTGTTTAAAATTAAATAAAGATTCCCTTCTTCTTTGTCAAGGTCTGCAAATTGATTTCCGGTATCTACCTTATCTTTTATATTTATTTTATTCACTGTTACTTCAAAATACTTTGTCTGTAGAGGCTCTCCTAATTTTATATAATTGAAAGAATTATCTATAGAAGAAGATTCCGAATCTTTTTTATCATCGTCCAGACTTGCAAAAGCAATAAATGAAAAGAATACAACAGCTAAAGCTGAAATTAATGTTTTAAAATGTTTTTTCATGATTTTAAATTTTAAATTTATATATAATTGATTTTTTGAAAAGTATAAAAGGAAGGAGAAATCCTAATAAATAAAATAACAAATCTGTTATATCAAAAGTCCCGGAGAGTAATTGAAATAACTGTAGTAATTCAGACCCTATTGCTACAAAAGGAATTATTATAAACCAGATTACATTTTCCACAGATATTATATTTTTCCAAATGTAAAGTGTAAAACAGGTATAAGAAAAAATCCATAGTCCATCTGGTAAAGAAAATAACATCCAATCAGGAATATATCTGACGTAAGAAATGTTATGTTCTCTTAATTTATATAAAAATTGTTGTATTCCTACTAGTTCACTCCATGAAAAAATTCTTAAAGGAAAATTCCTAAAGAATATATATATTAGGATACCTATGAATAAACTAATACTACTTCCAATTAATAAGCATATTTTATGTTTAGTAAAAGAATTATTGATTATTTTCAACGAAAATTCTAATTTTAATTTATGCTTCCAATCCCAAAAAGCAGAATTTATTTAAATAAAAAAGCGTGGGAACTGAACTTATTGACACCAAAGGCTCGCCAGAACCCACACACTCAATAAAAACATCCCACGCCACTTTGAATAGCTAGTGTGTGAAATGTTTGAAAACTGGCGATTTTCTGGTTATCACTAAAGCTAACGCTTAATTTTTTTATTTTAAAATTTTTATTTTCTTATAACTTCTAATCTTTTAAAGTTTCTACTTTACAAAAGTAAAATATATTATTAATATAATATCAAATCAAAATCCTTTTTTAGATAAAAAATTTTCTTTATCTAATTGCTATACCATAAAATTTTTAATAATATATCGAAAATATTTTAATCAAAAAACCCACAAAACATTACTAATTAATGTGTTATGGGTTTATTTCGTAGCGAGGAGCAGACTTGAACTGCCGACCTTTGGGTTATGAATCCAACGCTCTAACCACCTGAGCTACCTCGCCAAATGAGTGTGCAAATATAGTAGGATTTTCATTAAACTACAAAATTATTTATTTCCAATATCTATTTTTTGTAAAAAAATCTCTGCCATCATACACCTAACACTTCCTCCTCCGTATTTTTCAATTGTAGGAACATCTATCACTAATATTTTGCTGTATTTATTAATTTTTTCTATTTGCCCCATATTTAAACTTTTATAACCTGTAGAAGACATTACTAAATATTTATTTAAATTTTCTGTTTCTAATTGTAAACAATTAGCAGCAAAATGCATCATTTGCTTTTCAGATATCGTGATAATTTCTTTTTGCGAACTATGTAAAATATCTGAAACTAATTTTCTTTCTTTTAAGTCTTTAATGGAATCTAAACACACTATTACAAAATCTTCAGTAATACTTATCATTACATTTGTATGATAAATAGGACATTCTTTTTTTTCAATGTTTTGTGTTGCATGAAAAATAATAGGTGTAAATTCCATTTTTTCACAAAATTCTAAGAATAATCCTTCATTAGTTCTTTCTGAAACTGAAATATAAGCAACTTTATTTGTTCTATCTAAAACAATACTTCCTGTACCTTCTAAATAAATCTGTTTGTTTTCTGATTCTGTAAAATCAACTATGTTTTTTATTAAAAAACCTTTATTTTTTAAACCTTCTATTATGTCTAATCTTCTTTCTTTTCTTCTATTGGGTGCATATAAAGGATATAATAATACATTACCATCATCATGAAAAGAGATCCAGTTATTGGGAAAAATAGAGTCAGGAGTGTATGGTTCTTTTGTATCTTTAAAAACTATAACATTAATATAATGTTTTCTAAGTTTATCAACCATATTAGTAAACTCTTCTAAAGCTTTGTCCTGTATCAATTTCTTAGGATCAGAATCTTTTTTTTGAAAAAAATTATTTGTTGCAGTTTCTTCATTGAATCCAAAAACAATAGGTTCAATCATTAATACAGTATTTGTTATCTGTTTATTTTTCATCTTCATTATTTATTTTTTACGTTTTAAAGGTAATGTTGAACATCTTAACAGTCCTCCCATTTTGGATATTTCATAATATGGAACTTTTTTTACAGTTAGATTCCATTTTTCTTCTAAAAATTTATTAAGTCTAATGAATCTTTCTTCTGAAACAACTACTTCCGGAGAAATTGAAAATATATTTGTATTCATATAATACATTTCTTGTTGAGTAATTTCAAAAATATTATCTTTTCCAAAAAAATCTACTATAAATTGATAATCCTTAAGATTTATAAAACCTTCTTTATACACAATTGCTTTGTTTTTTCCAACCGGCATAAATGTACAATCTAAATGCAATATTCCTTGTTTAGGATCTTTGTCATTTTTTTTTAAGGATATATCTATAAATGTTTTATGTGGAAATAATTCTTTTAGAAAGTCTATAGCATATGCATTGGTTCTTGCGGTTTTAAGTGAAGAATAATCATCCCCTTTATATACCCCACAAAAAATAGTATCATTACAAAGAATTATATCTCCTCCCTCAACATGTGCTTTTTCAGGCAAGTTATATATATCTTGAAAAGAAATCATATCAAATATTTCTTTATAGGCTTCTTGCTCGTCTGCTCTATCGGGAATTATGTTAGATATAATAACTTTATTTTCAATTACAAAAGCGACATCTCTTGCAAAGACTTGATTGCAATCTTTTAGTATTCTGGGACGTAACACTTTTACTTTATGGTCGTTTAATATTTTTTCAAAACAAGTCATTTCATAAATAATGTCGTCTTCTTGAGGATATGAATTATTAGTAACGTTTTCGTAAGATTTTGCATCGTAGGTTTCCTCTAAATTAGGGGTTTTACCCATAGAATGAGGTTGACCTAATACAACAGTTTCTAATTCTGATGTTTCATCATTTATATTTAATAATTGCATAAAATTCAATCAAGATTATTTTAAAGATAAGGAAATATTATACCAAAAGTAGGTATTTTTGTTGTGTAAATATGTTTTTTATTAAGAAACTTTATGTGGTATTTAAAATATAATTTTAAATGACAGAAAAGAGATCTTCATATTGTCTAATGATTTTTTCTTTTGAATATCTATCTTTAATAGACTTTTTTATTATATTTTTTTCATGTTGAATATTAACTTCTCTTTTAATTTCATTTGCAAATAAATGAAAATTCTCGATATTAACTATTTTTCCATTAATATTAGGTTGTATAATTTCATTAATTCCTCCTTTACAATTATTTACAATTGAAAATATACCACAAGCTCCTGCTTCTAACAAAACATTTGGAAATCCTTCGTAACGTGAAGAAAGTACAAATAAGTCTGCATTTTTTATAAAGGGAAAAGGATTTGTCTTTTTTCCTAAAAAATGAACATTATTTAGTTTATTTTGTTCTTTTTGTAATTTAAGATTTTCTTCTTCATCTCCTTCTCCTATTATATATAAATGTATATTCTCTTCTTTTAAATACATAAATACTTTCAAGAGATTATCAAATCCTTTTCTTTTGGATAGATTGCCAATAGCAATAACATTTTTATTTTCTTTTAAATATGGAAGTTCAATTTTTTCTTTTAGTTTGGATTCTATTAAATCAAAATCTACCGGATTATTAATTTTAACAATTTTGGATTCTTTTATCTTCAGATTTTTAATTAAATCTGATTTCATGTCTTCACTTTGGGCAACAATTGTAGAAAAGTTATTGTAAAATTTATAAAAAAATTTAATTTCCGGCCTTGTTACATGTTTTGATACTATATTGGTTTCTCTTGTGATAAAATGAGCTTTAGGAAAAAATGGTATTATAGGTGATAAAAAAGCAGAAATTTCTCCCCAACCGCCAAATACAATTGCAGGTTTGTATTTTCGAATAGCTTTTATTACTGGGAAAAAAGCATTTCTAATCCTATCTTTTTTTAACTCAATAATTTCTGTATTTTGATCTAAAAGTTTTAAATAGTATCCTTCTTTTCTCATAAGAAGGAGTTTAGATTTGTATTTTGTTTTATCAATAGAGTTAATTAGTGTCATTATTATTCTTTCTGCTCCTCCCATTTTCATATTTGGAAGAATAAATAAAATAACTTTCACTATACTTTGTTATTAATGTATCCTAAAGTAGCTTCATCATTTTGCATGACTCTGGCTAAGTTTCCTACAACTACAGAATTATCCGGAACATCCCTTGTAACATAAGAATTAGGAGCAATTAAAACATTACTACCTATTTTTATGTCTCCAACAATAACAGCATTAGTTCCTATCCATACTTCATCTCCTAATATGGGAACTCCTTTTTTATCTCCACGGTTTGTTTGACCAATAGTTACTCCTGTAGCAATATTACAATTTTTACCAATTTTTACTTTAGGGTTTATTATTACTGTTCCCCAATGACCTAAGTAGAATCCTTCACCAATATTTGTCCCAGGATATATTTGAAAGCCATATTTTACTTGATAATGGTATAATAATATTCTATAAAAAACTCCCAACACAGTTTTTTTTCTATATTTTGATGCTTTCCTAAATATATATAAATACCTAAAATTAGGATCTATCATCCCTCTGCAAATAAACTTTCCTGGCCATTTTCCATGAATTCTATAATAATCTTTTTGTATTATAGTTCGTGTCATAGTTATAGATTATCTAATATTTTTAAAAGCGAATTTACTGCATTTTCTAAAGAAAATGGTAATTCTTTTTTATTCATTTTTTCTATATATCGATCTGGTATGTGAGAATCTGTCAAAAATTTCTTCATTCCATTATAAATTCCATCTTCTGAATTTTCAACTATCATACCTAATTCTCCTTTATGTAAAATTTCTTTTACTCCTGATACATTTGTTGCTATAATTGGTTTTTTTAGTGTTAATGCTTCAAATAGAACTGTGGGATATCCCTCATATCGGGAAGAAAGAATAAAATAATCTGTATTTTTCAGAAATGGATAAGGATTTTTTTGAAATTCTGCCATTTTTATTGTTTTTTCTAGGTTTAATTTTTTTATAAGATTTTTAATTTTTATAAAATCATACCCATCGCCCACTATAATTATTTTATGATATAAACCTTCTTCTAATAATTTTTTATGCACTTTTATAAGTCTATCAAATCCTTTCTGCGGAAAAACAGTTCCAATGGCTACAAATGTTTTTTCTTGATATTCTGAAAAATCAAATTCAATTTTTTCCTTTGCTTTGTTTACTATCTCATCAGAATCTATGGGATTATAAATTTTAATTAGTTTTTCTTTTTCTATGGAATTTCTTGCAAGTTTTTGAAAATCATCTTTTATTTTATCTGAAATAACCCAAATTTTATCAGCTTTAAAAAATTTTATAAGTTTGTTTGGTTTATATTCTGGTATGCTAAATAGATCATTATGGACCCAGACTACTTTTTTAGATGTTTTTACAGGGCTTTTGAGCACCTCTTGTAGTAAACTGTGGTTTGCAATCAATTCTATGTCATAATCTTCTTTTTTTAGTATAAATTTATAAAGCAACTTAGGAAATAATTTTAAAATTCCTTGATATATTTTTCTATAAGCTTTTTGGGGTATTTCCCAAGGCTTATTGGTTGTAATCATTTCTCCTTCATTAAGATAAAACAAATTAATCCAATCTGGTACTTCGGAAAGGTATTTGCCTGATTTAAGATTTAATAATAAATCAATCTGATATTTATTTTTGGGTATGTTTTTTAAAAAAGTGATTAATACTTTTTCAGCGCCTCCATGACGGAGTGAACCTATCCTAATAAGTATCTTTTTTGTACTCATATGGTAATTTTTCTGCCCAGTATTTTTCCAATTCTTTTCTATTTTTTTCTAATTCTCTTGGATATTTTGTTGTGTTTTTAAGCATTTTATCTGCATATTCTTCAATGGTACAAATAAATTTCGCCGGATTACCAGCATAAACTGTATTATCAGGCATAGATTTAGTCAATACAGCACCTGCTCCTAGAATACAATTATTACCAATTTTTACATTGGGTAAAATAATGCAATTATTCCCTATAAAACAATTATTCCCTATCTTAATTCTACCTACATTTCTTGCATCCTCATATTTCAACATATTTTTTATAACATAATTACCGCCATCATGATTTATAAATCTTACACCTGATGTTATTTTTGTATTATCTCCAATTTCAATAAGAAATGGCTCAGAACCAAAATTGGGCATATCTACAAAAATTACATTTTTACCTAATTTTAAACCTCTTTTTATAGATTTTTTTATATAATATTCATCAGAAAATTTTTTTTGTATTTTTCTAATCATATAAAAAAAAACTTGTATAAAATTTTTCATCGTATATTGACTAGTTTAATAATTGTAATAACAATTCTTCAACTTCTTGATAAATACTATCTGGATTAAATTTTTCTTCAGGTTTTTCTAAATTTCTCTTTATATCATCAACAAATTTCGAATTCTGAATAAATTTCTTCATACCTTGGTATATTTCTTCTTCATTACAATTAACTAATAAACCATTAATATTATTATCTATCATTTCTGGTATTCCTCCTACTCTAGTACTAATAATTGGTTTTTCCAGTGCTAATGCTTCATTTATAACTAAAGGATATGCCTCAGATTTAGTGGGTAAAACAAAATAATCTGCTGCTTTTAAGTAAGGATATGGATTTAATTTCGTTCCTAATAGTTTAAATGTTTTTTCAACCTTTAAAGCAATTACTTGCTTTTTTAATCTATCCATTTCTTCACCATCTCCTACTATTACTATTGAATGTATATAATTTTCATTTATAAGTCTAGCATGAACATTTACAAGTATTTCATATCCTTTTCTACTATGTAAACGTCCTATGGAACAAAAAATTGGTTTTTTTAATTTCCCGTAATCTACATTATATTCTTCTGCCTTTTTTTTTATTTCGTCAACATGTACTGCATTATAAATAACCGAACTATTAGAAAAAGTTATACCATATTTTTCTTCTATTAGATTCCTAATTTGATTGGCACAAAAAACTACATAATCAAATTTTTTCATTTTTTTTATATAATCCCATGATTTCGATCTTAATCTTTCATAAGTAACTTCTGAATGAAACCACGCAATTTTTTTTGAATTTTTATTTGAACTATTTAAAGTCATATCATATTCTGAATAACTTGAAGCTACTTCTATATCATATTTTTCTTTAAGTTGAAATGAAGGAAATTTTTTATATAAATATAATTTTAATAGTCTAAATGCAAGTTGAATCTTTTTTAATAATGGATTCTTACTAAAATCTTCTTTTCCTTTTGTTAGATATAAAAGTTTTACATTTTTCGGTATATCATTTCTAAGTTCTCCCTGATATAAATTAAGTAACAATGTAAATTCAAATTTATCTTTTGATAAATTATTTAAAAGATCCAAAATTACTTTTTGAACCCCTCCCATTTCCATAGATCTTAATCTAAATAAAACTTTTATTTTTTTTTTCTGCATTATAAATAATTAACAAAGATAAAAATTAGTATTTATATATAGTTACATCTTTTTTATAAGTTCTATGCAAATATTATTAATTTTATACACTATTGTAACTTATATTCTTCAAACTATTATTTATATATTTGCTATCATGATTTTTAGGAAAAAAATAAGTATTTTTTTTATTGTTTTTCTAATAGCTTTAATTAATTATAAAGCACAGACATTAATCATTGACAAAACACATATCAAAAAAAATCCTAAAGTTGGTTTGGTATTAAGTGGTGGTGGTGCTAAAGGTTTTGCACATGTAGAAGTTATTGAAGCTATAGAAAAAGCCGGTATTAAAATCGATTATATAAGCGGAACCAGTATGGGAGCAATAGTAGGTTCATTATATGCTGCTGGATATTCTCCCAAAGAAATAAAAAAAGCTATTGAAAATATTGATTTTGTTGGGCTTTTTCTTCAGGAAAAAGATCGTAGTTTCATTCCATTTATAGATAAATCATATCGTGATAAATATTTATTTACACTTCCCTTTGATAATAAATTAAAATTTACTTTGCCTACAGCTATTAGTAAAGGGCAAGGTTCTTTATTGTTATTAACTAATTTATTAAGCAATGTACATGATATAAAGGATTATTCTAAACTTCCAATTCCTTTCCTTTGCATAGCAACTAATTTAGAAACTGGAGATGAAGAACAGATGGAAAATGGATTTTTACCTCTAAGTGTATTAGCGAGTGCAGCTTATCCCTCTTTGATAGAACCTATTAAAATAAATAATAAATTATATATTGATGGTGGTATAGTTGATAATTTCCCTGCTAAAGCATTAAAAGACAAAGGTATAGATATAATTATCGGTGTAGATTTAGGATCCGGATTACAAAAAGCTGAAGATATTAAATCATTAATAAATGTGATAAATCAAATTATTAGTTATAGAATAAATATGAAAACTGACTTTGAAAGAAGTTATGTTAATCTTTTAATAAAACCTGACTTGAAAGATTATAGCGTTACAGATTTTGATAAGAAGGATTCTATATTACTAAAAGGTAAACTTGCTGCAGAAAAAGCATATATAGAATTAAAAAAAATAGCTAAACTGCAAAATAATAAAGATACGATTAACAATACAAAAGAAATACCAGTTAATAAAAATTTATATGTTACTACATTAAATATTGAAGGTAAAAACTCGTATGATACTAAATATATTAAGAGAAAAATTGGAATTGAAATTCCGGGTAATACTTCTATAAAAGACATAAGTAAAGGAATTTCCGCTTTGTATTCAACAGGAAACTTTAATAGAGTATATTATCAAATTCAAAATAATAAGGAAAAAAATGATAGTATAAAACTAACACTGTTTTTAGATGAAAAAAATAACAATTCACTTAAATTAGGAATACATTATGACGATGTTTATAAAGCTTCTATTCTTACAAATATAACTTTATATAAGCTTTTATTTAAAAATTCTTCCTTATCAACAGATATAGTTTTTAGTAATAATTTTAGAACTTATATTAACTATTTTATTGATAATGGAGTTTATCCTAGCATAGGGTTTAATACAAATTTTAATGCTTTTAATTTTAATTATTCTGATTTAAAGAAAAGTAAATATATTATAAACAGAATACGAAATTTTGATCAGCAAATATATTTTCAATCAACTCTTAAAGAAAAATATGCTGTAGGATTAGGTTTAGAATATAGTTATATCAATTTTTCTCCTTTTAAATCTAATCCAACTTTCTTAAAAGATGAAAGCTATTTTATAAATCCATATTTTTATATCAAAGTTGATACAAGAGACAACGCAAATTTCTCTTCTAGAGGTTTTAAAATAAATGCTATTGCTAAGCAAATATTAGTTTCTAATGCACCAAATTTTAATGACTTTACCATTATAAAAGGAGATTTAAACTTTTCAATACCTATAACAAAAAAATTATTTATTGAAAACCAAGATTTTTTAGGAACTTCTTTTAATAGTCCGGCAATGCAATATAAATATTACATTGGAGGATATTTTGAGCAAGAACTCTATAATTTTAAACGATTTTTAGGATTACCTTTTGCATATACAAATGGAAATCATCTTATTTCTTTATACAGTTCTATAAATTATAAAATATTAAAGAATCATTATGCTAAATTATATGTTAATTATGCCAATGTAGAAAACTATTTTAAAGATATAAAATATTTTAATTATAAATATTCCAGTTATGGAATAGGCTATGGTTATGATAGTCCTTTTGGCCCAATTAATTTATTATACACTTATTCTGTAAATCAAAAAAAAGGAGTTTTTAGCGTAGGATTAGGTTATTGGTTTTAAATTAAATATAATACAAATACAATGATACATTATTTTTCAGAAAATAATTTTATTCTAAGAAATAAAAGAAAAAGAAAAAAATGGATACATAATACCATTATAAATGAAAATACAAAATTAGGTAATATTAATTATATTTTTTGTTCTGATGAACAGTTATTAAAAATTAATATTGAATATCTCAATCATGATTTCTATACTGATATTATTACATTTGATTATAGAGAAAATGATATTATTTCTGGTGATATTTTTATTTCTATTGATAGAATCAAAGAAAATTCAAATATTAATAAATCAAATTTTGAAGAAGAATTGAATAGGATTTTAGTACATGGAATTTTACATATAATTGGTTATAAAGATAAATCAATTGAAGACTCAAAATTAATGCGAGAAAAAGAAAATTATTATTTAAACATATATAAAAATTTACAATAAATATTTGTTTCACGTGAAACATTATAAAATATGATATTAGAAAAATATGATGTAATTGTAGTTGGTGCAGGACATGCAGGCTGTGAAGCAGCTGCAGCTGCAGCACAATTAGGATCTAAAACCTTATTGATAACTATGAATCTTCAAACTATAGGTCAAATGTCATGTAATCCTGCTATGGGAGGAATTGCAAAAGGACAAATTATAAGAGAAATTGATGCTTTAGGAGGTATATCGGGTATTGTTACTGATAAAACTATGATTCAGTTTAAAATGTTAAACTTATCTAAAGGTCCAGCTATGTGGAGTCCAAGAGCTCAATCAGATAGAATGAAATTTTCAGAAGAATGGAGAAATCAATTAGAAAATATTTCTAATTTAGATTTTTTTCAGGATATGGTTACGGAAATAATCACAGATCAACATAAAATTTTGGGTGTTAAGACATTTATGGGAGTCAAAATTTATTCTAAATCTGTAATACTTACAAATGGAACTTTTTTAAATGGATTAATTCATATAGGTGAAAAACAATTTGGAGGTGGTAGAATGGGTGAAAAGGAAGCTTTTGGCATCACGGAAAGTTTAATAAAATTAGGTTTTGAATCTGGAAGAATGAAAACAGGTACTCCTCCACGTGTAGATGGTAGAAGCATTGATTTTTCTAAAATGGAAGAACAAAAAGGAGATACATATCCACAAAAATTTTCATATACCAATACACCAAGATTAAAAAAACAAAGAAGCTGTTATATAACCTATACAAATATAAAAGTACATGAAACTTTAAAAGAAGGTTTTGAAAGATCACCTTTATTTAATGGTACAATTAAAAGTACCGGTCCCAGATATTGCCCTTCTATTGAAGACAAAATTAATAGATTCTCTGAAAGGGAAAGACATCAAATTTTTGCTGAACCAGAAGGTTGGAAAACTATTGAATATTATATAAATGGATTTAGTACATCTTTACCTGATGATATACAAATAAAAGCATTACAATTAATACCGGGTTTTGAAAATGCTAAACTATTTAGACCGGGATATGCTATAGAATATGATTATTTTCCTCCAACACAATTAAAAAATACGTTAGAAACAAAAATAATAGATAATTTATATTTTGCCGGACAAATAAATGGTACAACAGGTTATGAAGAAGCTGCTGCTCAAGGTTTGATTGCAGGTATTAATGCTTCCTTAAAAATTCAAGAAAAAAATTCTTTTACTTTAAAAAGAAATGAAGCTTATATAGGCGTACTTATAGATGATTTAATAACAAAAGGTACTGAAGAACCTTATAGAATGTTCACTTCCAGAGCAGAATATAGAATGAGTTTAAGACAAGATAATGCAGATGAAAGACTTACTCCATTAGGTTATAATATAGGTTTAGTTTCAGAAAAAAGAATGAAAAATTTAGAAGAAAAATTAAAAAAGACTAATGAGTGTATAGCTTTTATAAAATCAACTTCTATAAAACAAGAGGAAACAAATCCTATATTAATCGATAAAAAATCTACTCCTATTACACAAACGGTAAAAGCAGATAGTATTTTAGTAAGGCCTAATATAAAATTAAAAGATTTAGAAAAAATTAATAATATTCAAAATTATTTATATACACATAATTATTCAGATGAAATATTAGAACAAGTTGAAATTAAAATTAAATATAAAGGATATATAGATAAAGAACTTGAAAATGTTGAAAAATTAAATAGACTAGAAAATATAAAAATACCATCTAATTTTGATTATTCAAAATTAAATAGTATTTCTACAGAGGCAAAACAAAAATTAATAAAATTTAAACCTGAAACTATTGGTCAAGCTAGTAGAATAAGTGGAGTATCGCCATCTGATATTAATGTACTATTAATATATATGGGAAGATAAAAAAATAAAAATTAAAAATATATAATTTAAATGTTCCACGTGAAACATTTAAATTTTAAGTTTAAATTTCAAGGAAAATAAATAATGAAAATTAAAGATCATTTTTTAACAAAAGAAATTTTTGAAGTTAAAGAAACTCAATATAAAGGTGTTTTAAAAACACAAAATATACCTGAAAATTTAGAAAAGTATTATGAAAGTAATAAATACTTATCACATTCAAAAGATAATTCATTAAAATCTAAAATATATCAGTATACTCAAAAATTAAATGAAAAATATAAACTTAAAATAATTTCTAAATATAAAAACACTGGTAAAATTCTAGATTATGGTTGTGGAGATGGGTCTTTCCTGAAATTTATGAAAAATAATAATTATTCAATTATAGGATATGAACCAAATTCTAAAGCTTTAAATAATGCTATTTATAAAATTGGAAAAGAAAATACAATTAATTCATTAAACGATATTGAAAATAATTCTATAGATATTATTACACTTTGGCATGTATTAGAACATATATCAAATCCAGAAAAAATTTTAAATGAATTAAAAAATAAATTAAAAAAAAATGGAATACTCATAATAGCTATTCCAAATTATAAATCCTATGATGCAAAATATTATAAAGAAAATTGGGCAGCATGGGATGTTCCAAGACATATTTATCATTATTCTAAAGAAGGAGCTATAAACTTTTTTAATTTAAATCAGTTTGATGTAATCCACACTTATCCCCTACCCTTTGATAGTTTTTATATTTCATTAATTAGTGAAAATTACTCTAAAAACTATTTTAGTTTATTACGTTTTCCATTTATTGGTATACTATCTAATATAAAAGCTTTGAAAAATAAAAATTATTCTTCACTCATATATATTTTAAATAAATAAAATTGTATAAATATTATATAAAAAGAGACAATGATAACATTGTCTCTTTTTATTATATTATGTAAATATTTAATTAATTGTTTAAAATAGCAGCAACACCCGGTAATTCTTTTCCTTCTAAAGATTCTAACATTGCACCACCACCTGTTGAAACATAACTAACTTTATCAGTATAACCATTTTGTTTAACAAAAGCTACACTATCTCCACCTCCTACTAAAGAAAAAGCACCGTTTTTTGTAGCTTCTGCAATAGCATCCCCAATTGCTTTAGTACCAACTGCAAAATTTGGCATTTCAAATACACCTAATGGTCCATTCCAAAGAATAGTTTTTGAATGTAAAATTACATCAGAAAAAGATTTAATTGTTTTAGGACCAACATCAAGTCCTTCCCAACCTTCCGGAATATTCTTTGTTTCAACAACCTGAGTTTTAGCATCATTAGAAAAATCATCAGCAATAACAGAATCTTCAGGAATGAAAACTTTTACATTATTTTCTTTAGCTTTTTTTAATATATCTAAAGCTAAATCTAATTTATCATCTTCACATATTGATTTACCTACACTTCCACCTAAAGCTTTGACAAAAGTATAAGTCATCCCGCCACCAATAATTAAATTATCAACTACCGGAAGTATATTTTCTATAATTGTAATTTTTGAAGATACTTTAGATCCTCCTAATATTGCAGTAACAGGTTTTTCTCCTGTTTTAAGCACCTTTTGAATAGCATCTAATTCTTTAGCCATTAATAAACCAAAACATTTAGCATTTGGAAAAAACTGAGCTATTACAGCTGTTGAAGCATGTGCTCTATGTGCAGTTCCAAAAGCATCATTTACGTAGATATCTCCTAATTTTGCTAATTGTTTAGCAAAATCTACATCACCTTTTTCTTCTTCTGAATGAAATCTTAAATTTTCTAACAATAAAACTTCACCAGGTTTTAATGCTAAAGCTGCAGATTCAGCTTTTGATCCAACACATTCATCAACAAATTTTACTTTTGTACCTAATACTTCTGATACTTTATCTACTATATGTTTTAGAGAG
The DNA here is from genome assembly GCF_002964965.1 of Apibacter adventoris. Classification (NCBI taxonomy): domain Bacteria; kingdom Pseudomonadati; phylum Bacteroidota; class Flavobacteriia; order Flavobacteriales; family Weeksellaceae; genus Apibacter; species Apibacter adventoris. The sequence goes on along the minus strand of NZ_PSZN01000006.1, from coordinate 641 downwards.
TATTTATCAGTAACCTGTCCTTTAGGTCTTCCTAAATGAGTCATTAAAATAACAGATCCACCATCATTTAATACTTTATCTATTGTAGGTTTTGCTGAAATTATTCTAGTAGAATCTGTAACTTTTAGATTTTCATCTTGTGGAACATTAAAATCTACACGAATTAATGCTTTTTTTCCATTAAAATTAAAATCATTAACTGTTTTCATATTTTACCTTTTAATATTTAATACAAAGATAGTTTCATTGAAAGTAAAATAGAAATTTTAAAGGCTGAAATTTATCCACATTTGTACTATTATTATTATAAATTTTTTTAATTAAAAACAAAATATATAGTAATAGTAATAATATAGATGTTTATATGTTAATAAATTTTATAAAAATAATTTTAAAGGTGATATTAACTTATTTATTAACATGTATACAAGTATAATAATTTGTATATTAATAATTTACATATATTTTAACAAATAATTATAAATTTTAATAACTTATTTGTTTATAGATTTAATGTTAATAACTGAAATAAATAACTTTCAAAACTTAGTAGTAATATATATAAATAAATTTGGATAAAAAATAAATTATATAATAATATCAAAAATCATATTTTATGAAAATATTTTTAATTTTATTTT